>JAXJDU010000045.1:0-6101 GCA_036301785.1 Acutalibacteraceae bacterium
GAGAACGAAAGATTCTAAATACCACAATAAGAAAATAACCCACAATGGCGAGATTTTCGACAGTAAAAAAGAATACAAGAGATATACAGAGCTGTTAACTTTGCAGAAAGCGGGAACAATAAACGATCTGGAAAGACAGGTTAAGTTTCTTCTTATCCCTACACAGCGTGACAAAGATAAAAAGCTACTCGAAAGAGAGTGCAGCTATTATGCAGATTTTGTCTATAAAGACACCAAAACAGGTGACACAATTGTTGAAGACACAAAAGGCGTAAGAACTGCCGAATATATAATCAAACGCAAGCTGATGTTGCTTATGTTTGGTATCAGGATTAAGGAAGTGTAGTCCTATGTCTGATAAAAAATATTATTGGTTGAAGCTAAAAAAGGATTTTTTCAGCAGTAAAGAAATGAAAAAGCTGAGAAAAATAGCCGGTGGAGATACATACACGATAATTTATCTTAAATTACAACTGCTTAGCCTGCAAGATGAGGGTTATCTCTATTTTGATGGTGTAGAGGATACTTTTGCAGAGGAATTAGCTTTGATGATTGATGAAGACTCTGATAATGTTCAAACAGTAATCTTGTTTTTAATGAAATGTGGATTAATTGAGCAAAAATCTGATACTGAAATATTCTTAACAGAAGTTCCGTATATTACTGGAAGTGAGAGTTCAGCAGCCGAAAGAATGAGAAAAATGAGGCAAAATAAGACACTTATTCCAGATAAAGGTGATAAAAAGTGTAACAATGTTACGCAAGAGTGTAACTTTGTTCAAGAGTGTTCTAACAATGTTCAAAACTGTTACATAGAGAAAGAGATAGAGAAAGATAAAGAGATAGAGTTAGAGAAAAGAGATAGAGTTAGCTATCAGCAAATAGCTGATATGTATAACGATATCTGCATATCGTTCCCTAAGGTTCGCTCATTGTCAGAGGATAGAAAGAAAGCTATTAAAGCAAGATTGAAAACATATTCTGTAGAAGATTTTAAAAAGCTATTCAAAAAAGCAGAAGCTTCTACATTTCTTAAAGGGGCGAATAATAGAAACTGGTCTGCTACATTTGATTGGCTTATAAAAGACAGCAATATAGCAAAGGTTCTTGATGGTAACTACGACAATAAAAACTCTAAACCTAATTCAGAGCCAAAGCAACAAAATCCGGTATGGGATGAGCTAGATGTCATATTCCCAGATTGATAAGGAGGTTTAACATGGATTTAAACAAAATGCTAGATGATATAGAGCGTAACGCTAGATCTAATATACCTATAAATGATTGCGATTATGTCGGTGAAGATGGCTTGCTGTATTGCGGTAAATGCAATACAGCGAAGCAGGCAAGGGTTAAGTTTCTCGGAATAGAACGCACGCCTTCGTGCCTGTGTAAATGTGAAGATGAAAGGCTTAAGCGAGAAGCAGAGTTTGAAGCTCAGAAGCGAAAGCAGGAGATAATAGAGCGAAAACGAGCAGAAGCATTCCCAGATTGTAATTCTACATCTACAAAGGATATGAGAAGCTGGAGATTTGAAAAAGACGATAATGCTAACCCTAAAATCTCGCAAATGGCTAGAAGGTATGTAGAAGGCTTTGAAGCCTTTAAGCAGCAAGGCAAAGGCTTATTGCTGCACGGTTCCACAGGCACAGGAAAGACATTTATTACAGCGTGTATTGCTAACGCTTTAATCGATAAGGGCTATAAGGTTTTAATGACGAGTTTTAGCAGAGTTGAAAACACTGTATTTGGTTTGAGTGATAAACAAGAGTATTACGACCAACTGAATAAATACGACCTGCTTATACTGGATGATTTTGGAGTTGAAAGAAGCACCGAGTACAAGCAGGAGATTGTCTACCATGTGATTGACGCAAGAACAAAAGCAAATCTGCCGTTGATAATCACAAGTAACATCACAGCGCAGGAGCTTAAAAACCCTAAAAACACAAATGAGCAAAGAGTTTTCAGCAGGCTGCTGAAAATGTGCCACCCAATATTAGTTACAGGTAAAGACAGAAGAATAGCAGAATCGATTATCGATTATGCAGAGATGAAGAAATTGTTAGGAGTGTGAAGAAGTGAAAGCAAGAATAAAACCCAAGCACATGTTCAGCAAGCATATCAGAGAAGCAGCAGACGAATATGTTCGTGAAGAGGTGGACAAAGCAAAGCGTGATGAGCTTTATAGATTTTTAAAAGTGTTCTTCGTAACGCTTCATAACGACTACGATATGCCTAGTGATGATTTAGAAAAGCTATTATTAAAAACCTCAGACCTAATGATAGAGAACCAGGGCAATGAAATCCTCTGGGATAAGGTAGACGAGCTGTTAATAGACAGACTAGGCTTGCCGTTTGAGCGTGAGGACTACGAGGAACGAGAAAAGGCTATGCTGGAGAACGCTAGGAGGTAGGAAATATGGATTTAAATTTATTTCATTATTCGATACAG
Organism: Acutalibacteraceae bacterium; assembly: GCA_036301785.1. Taxonomy (GTDB): domain Bacteria; phylum Bacillota; class Clostridia; order Oscillospirales; family Acutalibacteraceae; genus CAG-964. Next base: position 2,456 of record JAXJDU010000045.1, read on the forward strand.
GTTTTAGATGCTGCTAATATGCGTGAGTCTGAAAGGAGTGATTAAAATGGTTGAATACATAGACCGCCAAGAACTGCTGACAGTTATGGAAAGAGCAAGTAATTGGTACACACCGAACACGAAACTTGGAAAAAGTATGAGGCTTGGTGTTGAGCTTGTTCGAAGGTTAGTGAATAAGCAACCTGTAGTTGATGCAGTAGAAGTAGTTAGATGTGAAGAATGTAAACATCGTGGTAGAGAAATATGTCCTATGCTACAGCTAATCTATGACGCCCCCGAAGAAGACGATGGCGGTTGGGCTGATTTTACAGAATCAGAATATTTTTGCTGGTTTGGCGAGAAAACGAATAAGGAGTGTAAATAGCCTATGAAAAGAGGAATCGAAGTCCATTCTGATTACGATAGAAGTGGCAGATGTGAGAATAATGCTAAGACAGCTAAGAGCTGTCACTGGTGATAAGGTGGACGAGTTTGTGCATTATAAGCTAGACCGTCAGCTTAAGCGTATCGCAGATGAGCAGAAGCCACCTGTGTGCTCTTACACAGGTTTGAAGTGTTCGTTCTGTCAGCCGGGTGCTTGTGAGGCGAGAAGATAATTTTACGGAGGAAAAACAATGAACGCAAATACAAAAAAAGCCATTGATGAATTTATAAAAGAAAGAAACGAAGCTTTATTTAGTTTAGACGAAGAAAAGATAAGAGCTTATAGTAAGAAGTACGGTGTTAAACTGCCTAAAAGTGAAAAAGCTTTTTGGGGTGGGGTTTATAAAGCTATATATAACATCACAAATGCACCTGCTGACTTGAAAGAGTTTGCTAAAAATTGGCTTTTGATAAATGGTTTTTCTTTGACAATTGATTGAGTGAATTATGAAAACGAAGATTTGTAAATTTTGCAAAAAAGAATACGAAGCTCGCAGTGGCACACAGAAGTATTGCTCTGAACAATGCAGATTAAAAGCAAAGGCTGTCAGGAAGAAAGCACAAAGCAAGTCCGATATAGATTTAAGGGCAAACCCACATAAGCTCTGTACTCGTAAGAGTTGCCTGTACTACAGCCAGACTGGCCCTAATCGTTGTGACTATTTCTATTTAACCAACAATCTTAGAGGCTGTAAGAGTGGTGAAGCTTGCACCAGATACAAGAAAGCCACCGAGGATGAACGCAAGAAATATCGCAACAAAGTCCTGCGTACCGATGAAGAGGGTCGAACCTTGTCGGTAAGGATATCACATTATCCTAAATACGAATCACAGGACGATTTAAAAAGGAAATACAGCAAACTAATAGATAAAAATTAAAATTGCTGTACGGGTTTTAAAATTAAAATGAGAGGGTGTTGCGTTTTCTGCAACAGCCACAAAGAGAGGGTGATAGTTTGACAGCTAAGGAATATTTACTTGAGATAAGAGATACATCAAAAAAGTTATATGACAAATTATGCGACATAGCAGAGATAAGAGCACAAAAAGACGGTTTAAAATCTATTGAACTATCCGACAAAATCAAATCATCAGCAACATACAACTCAAATATAGATAATCTCCTAATGCGTGAAGAAATGTTGTTAAGTGAATATAACGAGATACATAAGAGCTGGTGGTTGTGCAGAGAAAAGATTGAACAGTTGGATGATTATGATTTTAGACGAGTTTTAAGGCATTATTATCTCAGGGCTAAACCTTGGGAGCAGGTGGCTCAAAATTTGCATATGTCTGAAAGAAAAACATTTAAATTGCACGGATTAGCACTTCAAGAATTTAGAAAAAAATTCGGCGATGAAGAATTCACGGTTTATTAATAATTCGTGCAGTTAAATGCAGTTACTTGCAGTGGTAAGTGTGCTAAAATATAAAATGTGAGATGAGGGCGAATGAGAGGGTGCGCCTGCTCAGTGGTTATCCTCCTTCGCCAACAGCTTGCATTCTTGATTTTCACTTCATCCGGTATAGGGCTGGCAACAGCCCGAATATGCGAACATAGTTTAATAGCAAAATCGGGAAACCTATTTGTGGGTTCGAATCCCACTGTTCGCCAGGGAGCTTTAATCGCTCCCTATATCTGGCAGAGTGGAGCAATGGTAGCTCGCAAGGCTCATAACCTTGAGGTTGACGGTTCGAGTCCGTCCTCTGCATCCATTTCGTCTACCCAAATGCGAAAAGCTTTTTAGAGTTTTTCTGTATTTCTCCTTATTTTATTTAATCGGTGGCTGATACATTCAGCCACACATCTGGTGAAGTAGCTCAAGGGAAGAGCAGAGGAACTGGGAGCCTCGTACACAGGTTCAACTCCTGTCTTCACGACCAAGGAATACATTCATATGTTTTAACTCCTTTCTATTTAATCGTGGCTGACCTACATCAGCCACATAACGCTAAAAACTTCCTGGATATATTTGCATGAAACCAGCACCCACAAAGAGTGCTGGTTTTGTTTTACTCAAAAATCAGAAAGGACGGTGAGGTAATGCCGAAATTAACAGAAAAGCAGAAAAGGTTTGTTGAGGAATACCTCATTGACCTTAATGCTACGCAGGCATATAAGCGTGCAGGATATTCGGTTAAAAATGATGTCACTGCTCGTGTTGAGGGTAGCAAATTACTATCAAAACCTAACATTCAACAGAAAATTAAGGAACTTAGAGAAGAACAATCTAAACGCACTCAAATAACTGCTGATATGGTTTTGACAGAACTCGCAGCAATAGCTTTTTCAGATAGAACAATGATAGCGAAAGTAAACGCTGACGGAATGGTTGAGTTAAACGAAACCGATAAACTTCCTCCAGAAGTGAAGAAATCAATATCGAGAATAAAAGAAGGTAAATTTGGTGTAGAAATATCCTCTTTCGATAAATTAAAAGCGTTAGAATTGCTCGGAAAACATTTAGGAATGTTCAGAGAAGAAGAGTGGTGATATTATGTCAGATGATTTTTACAGATCTAAAAAATGGCGAAAGTTTGTTAAAGTTTTAAGAGAAGCACGCAAACAGAATGGTTTGGTTATTTGCGAGCATTGCCAGAAGCCGATATTGAACGAGTATGACATTATAGCTCATCATATAAACGAGCTTAATAGATTTAATATCAACGACGCAAGTGTCGCTTTAAATCCTGAAAATATAGCTCTAGTACATCATAAATGTCACAATCAGATTCACGAAAAAACAGGCTATCACAAACCACAGGTATATATGGTTTACGGCGCACCATGTAGTGGCAAGTCTACATATGTGTATGGTGTATCTCATGAGGGTGATTTAATTATTGACATTGACCGAATATGGCAGTGCTTGTCAGGAATGTCCGAGCATGTTAAACCGAGTAGAATAAAAGCTGTGGTTTTCAGCGTTTACAATCATTTAATTGACCAGGCGAAAATGCGTAACGGAGCTTGGAAGAACTGTTATATTGTCGGCGGTTTTAAAAATTCTATTGAACGAGAAAAGCTTGCAGACACCTTAAACGCTAGATTGATTTTAATCGATACGCCGAAAGAAGAGTGTGTTCGTAGGCTTTACGATAAGCCACAAGGCAGAAACAAGAAGGAATGGGAGCGATATATCGATGAATGGTTTAAGCTTAACCCCTCCTACCCTAGCGAAAACTAATTTCGGGGCAACTGTTAAAGGGGGTAGCACGATGC
>JAXJDU010000046.1:0-4413 GCA_036301785.1 Acutalibacteraceae bacterium
AAAATGCCTTGAAAAGGCATTTTTAAATATTCTTGAGGCGTTAAGGACTCTGTCTAATGTAACCAATTTACGAAGTAAATTGATTGCGTAAACCTGCAAGGGGTTTCACCCCTTGACCCCAAAAGCCTTTAAAAAGGCTTTACCCAAACTTTAAGTTTTGGTTTGTGCGAATTTTAAAGTCATCGATAAACTACAATTTGTTGAAAATCACAAAGGTGGGCATTATGCCCACCTTTGCTTGTTAGTAGCTGTTTGGTTTATTTCATATTCTGCTCGTAGCTCTCAATCATTTTCTTAACCATCATACCACCAATTGAGCCAGCCTGACGAGCTGTGATATCGCCGTTGTAGCCCTGCTTCAGGTTTACGCCAACCTCGTTGGCACACTCCATCTTAAAACGCTCCATTGCCTCTCTTGCCTGTGGTACATTTAGCTGATTGTTATTTGATGACATAATATTTTTCTCCTTTTTTCTTTTGTTTTTTTAATTAATTTTTTAAATTCATAATTTGCAGCCTTAACAGCATTGTGTTAATTTTTCTGTTAAGCTGATTTTTTAAGCAACATCGTAAATAATAAATATCACGCCATTAATCTTCCGGGCTATTTATTAAATTGATGTTGTACTATTATTTTGTTATATCCGAGCCGATTTATTAAATGTAAATTATACATATTCTTTTACCTATGGTGTGGAAAAATTTTTTCTTTTCTTATAATAAAAAATCGTTATTGCTTTATAAAATATTAGATGATATAATTATAGTGTATAATTTTGACCTTTTGGAAAACAATGTTTTTCAGGAGGTGCATAACATTGGGAAGTAAAAAATCAAACAGCACTGGCTATAAAGTAAAAAATAACCTTGATAATGACGAACAAGAGGATTTTTCACAGCAAGACACACCCATAAGCAACGACACACTCGACAGTATAAAGGAATGTGGCTCTATAATTGTATCGGGTGGCTATGTAATACATTGCTTAACGGTAATCGGACAGATTGAGGGTCATAATGTTTTGCCACCACAAAACAAAACCACAAAGTACGAGCATGTCATTCCACAGCTTGTTGCTATAGAAGAAAGCAAAGAAATAGACGGTGTGCTTGTACTGCTTAATACAGCAGGTGGAGATGTAGAAGCTGGTCTTGCCATAGCAGAGGTGCTTGCCGGTATGCAAAAGCCTACAGTTTCCATTGTGCTTGGTGGTGGTCATTCTATAGGTATTCCATTAGCTGTTGCAGCAAAGCATTCCTTTATTGCCCGTTCAGCATCAATGACAGTTCACCCTGTACGCTCTAACGGTTTAACGCTTGGCGTGCCACAAACCTTTGAATATTTCAGAAAAATGCAGGAGCGAATAACAACCTTTGTCAGCAGTAACTCCAATATTCCACACAGAAGATATAATGAGCTTGCCATGAATACACAGGAGCTTGTTCTCGATGTGGGTACTATACTTGAGGGTGAAGAAGCAGTTGAAGAAGGACTTATTGATGAGGTTGGCACTATAAGAGATGCTATTGATTATCTTTATAAAATGATTGAAGATTTAAAGCAACCCCAGAAAAACAAAAAGAAAAAGTAGCTTACACTTTTATCTTTGTTAATAGCTGTTATTTTAATTATTAATAAGCATAATAAGCAGAATTTGTGCGTTAACCTTGTGCAGATTCTGTTTAATACATAAACAGTACGAATAATTAAATATTTTACCAAGGAGGATTTACATATGAGTATTTTTGAAGCGATTTTTCAGGGTATAGTACAGGGTGTAACAGAATTTTTACCTGTTTCAAGCAGTGGCCATCTGGCTATATCACAGCACATTTTAGGTGTACAGCAGGGCAATCTCTTTTTTAATGTTATGTTGCATTTAGGTACACTTATTGCTGTTATTGCAGTTTATTACAAGCTTATAGGCAGGCTTGTTACTGCTTTTATAAAAACGGTTAAGGATATTATCAATAAAAAATACAGCTGGAATAAAATGGATGAAGACCAAAATCTGGTTGTAATGCTTATAATTGGTTTGTTGCCACTGTTTTTATTATTTATGCCACTGCCATCCAGCAAAGGACTTAATGCAATGGATGTTGCAGGAATGTGGTCGGGCCATAGTGGCTATTTAATAGTAACGGGCTTATCGCTTATTACTACAAGCATACTTCTTACACTAGGCTCAAAGGCAAATAAAATGACAGAAAAACGCTTTAAATCACGAGGAATAGTAAGAAAAGACGGTCTGGGCAGACACCACCTGAATGTTATAGATGCACTAAGTATAGGTATTGCACAGCTGTTTGCTGCTATATTCCCTGGTCTTTCACGCTCAGGCTCAACACTTGCAGTAGGTGAAATGCGAGGCATAAATAAGCAGAGAGCTTTAGATTATTCGTTTGTACTAGGTATACCATCGGTACTTGCTGCTGCTATACTTGAGTATAAAGACGCAGCAAGTGCAGGTGCTGTAAGTGGTGCAATGGCTCCAGCTGTTATAGCAGGTATAATTACTTCTGCTGTGGTAGGCTTTGGTGCAATAAAGCTCTTCAGATGGATGCTACAGAAGGACAGAATGTACATATTTTCAATATATACAGCAGCGGTAGGTGCTATTATAACAATTATAAGTCTTATAGAGCTTGCCACTGGTGCAAATATTTTTACAGGTGAAGCACTTGTATTTATGTGATAGTCTTATAAGCTTTTACAACAAAAAATAGTATTAAAGGGTATTATAATTGAATGATATAGCAGCAACCGTTTTATATGGTTGCAATTGAACAGGAGAGAAAAATGGCAGAGAAAGAAAAAGCAACTAAAGAAACAAAAAAGAAAAAAGATGAACAAAAAGCAGAGCCAATGATTTCGTCACAGGCTAAGTCTATTATACTTATAGGTAGTGCGCTTTTACTGTTGGTTTGTGTGCTTTATCCCGGTGAAAATGTATGGACTATAGTACATAATTTCTTTAAGGGTATATTTGGTATTTTTGCACTTGCAATACCTGGAATTTTAATGTATCTTGGCGTTATTTCTGCAAAAGAAAAAAAGCTTACAGCTAAAAATGTCGGTAAAATTGTGTTTGCTGTCATAGCAGTAATTCTGTTTGCAAACTGTGTTTTCTTGTTTGGCAGCAAAGTAAAGAATATTGATATCGATTATTTCACAAGACTCGGACAACTGTATAAAGACGCAGCTACAGGCTTTGAAAATGGCTCTGCAGCAGGTATATTGGGTGGCTTGCTTGGCTATCCTATAGCTGTTTTATTCGGTTTTACAGCTGCTGAAATTTTATGTGTAGTTTTGCTCATCATAGATTTAATGTTCCTGTTTGGAATAACCTTTAAAGACCTTTACAATGTTTTCATGAAAATTGTAAAGGTTATAAAAACAAGCATACAGCAGTGTGAATTTTCTGAAAAACTAAGTGAATCCACAAGCTTGCCGGATATTCCTTTTTTATCAAAAATACGAGATAAGCTGAAAGCCGATAAAGAAAATAAAGACAGTAAGATTGATGACGAAGGCAAAGAAAATAAAGCTGACAGCAATAAAAGTAAGAAAGCAATTACCCCTGATACCAAGCCTGAAAACAACAAGGAAGATGATGAATACATAGATATGAATGTATTTTCAGAAAGCTTTGAAGCCATAAAATCAGAAAAAGAAAATAATTCAGGCTCAAATCAGGAGTATAACGACTATTTTGATGATTTGCAGACAGGTGATTTTGAGGACGAAGCTTCAGGCGATTCTAAATCAACCATGCTGGATAAGCTTTTGAATCTTACCAGTGAAGATGAAACAGCAAAGGGCAAAAAAAGCAAAAAACAAGAGCTTGAGCTTGCAGAGGCAGAAATTTCAAAGCAGGTTACTGAAAATCAGGATAATAAAGAAAACACATATCATTATCCACCACTGGACCTTTTATATCCTTCTTCAAGTAAAGATAATAACCAGAAGGCAACAGAGGAGCTTAACCGTAATGGTGCAAAGCTGGAGTCTACCCTGAAAAGCTTTGGTGTCAATGCAAATATTATAAATATCTGTCGTGGCCCATCTGTAACAAGGTTCGAGGTTCAGCCAGCACCAGGTGTGAAAATCAGCAAGATTACAAACCTTGCCGACGATATATCACTTAACCTTGCAAGCAGTGGTGTTCGTATAGAAGCACCAATTCCAGGTAAGGCAGCAGTTGGTATAGAGGTGCCTAACAAGGTAACTACTATGGTAACAATGCGAGAGCTTATTGGTTCATCTGAATTTAAAAATGCAAAAAGTAAGATGTCTGTTGTTCTTGGTAAGGATATTTCAGGCAACACAATTGTTACTGACCTTGCAAAAATGCCACACTTGCTTATTGCAGGTACAACAGGCTCAGGTAAGTCTGTGTGTGTAAACTCTAT
>JAXJDU010000047.1:0-3742 GCA_036301785.1 Acutalibacteraceae bacterium
TCTGTTAGTTCAAGAGGCTGACGAACGATTAGCTTTAGTGTGTCAAGACCGAAATACTCGTCGATATCTCTGTCGTTGATTGTGATTTTACCTGTACCCTGGTAAAGTCTTACTCTTGCTACAGAACTCTTTCTTCTACCTGTTCCGTAAAAATGTGGTTTCTTATCGTACATTTATGTTGCCTCCTTCCTTATTTATCCCAAGCCTCAGGCTTCTGAGCCTGATGGTTGTGCTGATCGCCTGTGAATAGCTTTAGTCTTAGCATAGCAGCTCTGCCGATTGTATTTGATGGAACCATGCCCTTAACAGCAAGCTCCATAGCCTTCTCTGGCTTTGTAGCCATAAGTGTATCGTATCTTGTTTCTTTCAGGTGACCAACATAACCTGTATGACGGTACCAGTACTTCTGACGAAGCTTGTTACCTGTTAGAACAGCCTTGTCACAGTTGATGATGATAACATAGTCACCACAGTCAACATGTGGTGTGTAAGTAGCCTTGTGCTTACCTCTTAGCAGAGTAGCAGCCTGAGCAGCTGTACGACCTAGTGGCTTACCAGCAGCGTCCAGTACATACCACTTGCGTTCTACTTCGCCTTTTTTTGCCATAAAAGTAGACATATCCAGTTTCCTCCGTTTTAATTAAATCTTTTTTAGTCGGCATAATTTTATACACCGACAACTTATCGCAGGATAGATAATATCATAGTTTAAAGCCAAAGTCAACAGTTTTTCTGAAAAATTTAATTTACATACACACAACCTCTCGTTTTCTCCGTTTTTCTTCGTTTTGCTCCTGTTTTCTCATTTGTCATTTTGAAAAATTTATTTTACAGATTTTCTGATGAATTTCAGCGACAATTTATTTTATGTTCGATATATGCATAAATAAAGAATTGTCCTTTTTTTGTTGTGTGTTATATCTATTTATCAAGGTTGCTTTATGTGTATTTTCGACAATTTTTTTATTTTTTCGTTAATACCCTTTATTATATTTTATATTTATGATATAATATGCCCATAAGATATTGATGTCTAACTGATATATTCGTTATTATACATAAAATCACCTTATCACACACATAAATATAAGGTGTAGCTCTTATAAAAGAGCTTTTTAATTTGCACACATCTTTTTCATTTCATTTTTATTTCCTTACTCGTGAAACGGGCGTACCTTTTGGTAACGCCCGTTTCTTTTTCCTTTATTTTCTTAATGCAACCAAAATTCACCTTATAACCCCTACCCTCTGCTTTTAAGCAAAAAGCTGCACAGCAAATAACACTGTGCAGCTTCTCTCATTTTTATACCAGAAAAATGTTCTTTTCTATGCCCTGTTATTGTATTCAGCTATGTTCTTTTGCTCAGCCACTCTTCTGGCTCTGGATTTAACACGAAAGTGATTCAGCACATATATAGCAAAATACACACCAAACAACCCTGTTATGCCCAACATAACATAGGTTAGCCCAAACATTTTCTCAGCAACAACAATATCTTGAGGGGTGTCAGGATTACAATATATTTCTATCTGTGCACCCTTTTTCATCCAGTACGAATGTCCCTTCTGACGGTACTTATACATCTGGTTATCATATTTATATAAAAACTCAGTCCATACATCTGTGCCATCACTGGTATCAAAATCTATTACCGTAGCATTTAATTTTTCCCAGCTGATTTTCTGATTAAGTGCTGTAATACAGAAAAAAGCAGTAGCCGCTAACAAGACTGTAACAACAACAGCAAGAATTCTTACAATTATCCCTGAAGATTTCTCATTCTTAGGTAATATTATTTTCACCATGATTTTCCCCTATACATCAAACGCTACGAGCTGTATAAGGCTCGTAGCGTTTTAGTAAGCTTTATTTATTTAATTATTACTTATCTCTTCTGCCGTTGTATCTGTTGTTTCTTGGACGAGCTGGCTGTGGGTTGTTCTCTGGTGTTAAACCCTCAACCTCGATAAGTGCCTCTCTTCTTGAAAGATTCAATCTGCCCTTATCGTCAATCTCAAGAACCTTTACGATGATAACATCGCCAACTGTTACAACATCCTCAACCTTTTCTGTACGCTTTACATCAAGCTGAGAAATGTGGCACAAGCCCTCTTTACCTGGTGCAATCTCAACAAAAGCACCAAAGTCCATCAGTCTTGTTACCTTACCCTTATAGATTGAACCTGGCTCTGGATCTCTTGCGATTGTTTCAACAATAGTTAATGCACGCTTACAGTTGTCCATATCGATACCACTGATAAATACATTACCCTCTTCAGTGATGTCAATCTTAACCTCGCACTCAGCCTGAATCTCTTTGATTACCTTACCACTCTTACCGATAATCTCGCTGATTTTATCAACAGGAACAAGAGTTGTAAGCATTTTTGGAGCATACTTAGAAAGCTCTTCTCTTGGCTCTGGAATAGCCTTCAGCATAATCTCATCAAGGATATAATTTCTAGCCTTATGAGTCTTAGCAAGAGCCTCTTTAACCATTTCTGGTGTTAAGCCTGAAATCTTCAGGTCCATCTGAATAGCTGTGATACCGTCGTGTGTACCAGCAACCTTAAAGTCCATATCGCCGAAGAAGTCCTCAAGACCCTGAATGTCAACCATTGTCATCCAACGGTCACCCTCTGTGATAAGACCACATGAAATACCAGCAACAGGAGCCTTTATAGGTACACCAGCATCCATAAGAGCCAGTGTTGAACCACAGATTGAGCCCTGTGATGTTGAACCGTTAGAAGATACAACCTCTGAAACAAGTCTTAGAGCATATGGGAACTCCTCAACTGAAGGAATAACAGGAACAAGAGCTCTTTCAGCCAGAGCACCGTGACCGATTTCTCTTCTGCCTGGGCCTCTGCTTGGTCTTGTTTCGCCAACTGAATATGATGGGAAGTTATAGTGGTGCATATATCTCTTTGTTTCTTCGTCGTCAATACCGTCAAGAATCTGCTGGTCGCTTACAGGGCCAAGTGTAGCGATTGTAAGAACCTGTGTCTGACCTCTTGTAAACAGGCCAGAACCGTGTACTCTTGGTAGCAGGCTAACCTCAGAAGCAAGTGGACGGATATCGTCCATACCTCTGCCGTCAACTCTCTTCTGCTCGTCAAGTAACCAACGACGAACAACTGTCTTCTGTGACTTGTACATACACTCGTCAATCTTAGCCTCTTGCTCTGGGTAGATTTCGTCGAACTTTGCGTGTACAGCCTCGTATATAGGAATTAATCTTGCGTCTCTTACTGTTTTATCATCTGTATCAAGAGCAACCTTCAGGTCCTCCTCAACAAAGTTGAAGATACTCTCGAACATCTCGTGGTCTGGCTCGTTGCTTGGGTAGCTGAATTTCTCTTTACCGATTTCGTTCTGGATACCCTTAATGAACTCGATAATCTGCTGGTTAGCAGTATGACCAGCCATAATACCCTCATACATATCCTCGTCAGATACCATATCAGCACCAGCCTCAATCATAGCGATTCTGCTGTCTGTAGAAGCAACTGTTACAGCCATTCTTGACTTAGCTCTTTCTTCCTGTGTTGGGTTAATAACAAATTTGCCGTCAACCAAGCCTACAGAAACACCTGAAATTGGGCCATTCCATGGAATATCTGAAATTGAAAGTGCAATAGATGTACCAACCATTGCTGTAATTTCTGGTGAGCAGTCTGGGTCTACACTCATAACTGTACATACAACAGAAACATCGTTTCTCATATCCTTAGGGAA
>JAXJDU010000048.1:0-8441 GCA_036301785.1 Acutalibacteraceae bacterium
CCAGACAACACCAGGTAAGGTTGCTACAGGTGAAGCTTCATCTGTTACAATGCTACTAGGTGTACTGATGCTTGCAGCAGGCGTAGTTGTAACATCAAGAAAAAAGATTTCTTCTAAATAATTATTTACACATAGTATCAAATGCTATAGGTATTAATTTTAGATAATATTCTTTGGGTCAGCCACTCGAAAGAGTGGCTGATTTTTTTATGCCGAAACACAGCTTATAAAGGTATATAACGAGCTTCTTAAATGCTATATTAAATGATGTAATAAATTATTGTGCAGAGTTTTTTAGTGAGTAAGCAAAGGTGAATTTATACCTGTCATGAGTAAACAAAAGGCTATGGGTGTATTATGCTGACAAATTGTCTGGTGTTGGTATTGTTAGAATTTAGGTCAGGATAGCGAGCTATCTTTACAGCAGGTTTTTTATCTGGTCCGATAGCCTGTTAATAAAAGGTGTATGGTTTGCTGTGGTATACTGTTTGTCAGAGTAAATCTGTTATAGTAAACTATAATCACCGTAGCAGAAAGAGAAACAAGAATTTTAACTTAAATTATGTAATGGATTTTCAGGAAGAGTTAGTTAATAATGAGTATATCTAATGAGTATATTTAATGTAGGTTAACGCTTGTCAGTGAGAAGGACGAAGTGCAGAGAAAATTATATCGGTATTCTGTTGGATGTTTAAATATGATGGTAGTATCAACAGCGTTTAAAATAAGTAAAATGCTTGCTGTTACACTTGGTGAATATAACTCACGATAAGAGTGGGAGTCTTTTAGATGTGGAGGTGACTGTGTTTATAAATAAATAATCAGTATGCAAAACCAGAGCTTGTATTTTATAAGAAAACACAAAAATGATAATGGGATTTCTGTATATACTTTATTGACGATATAAAATTGCTATGATATCATTATTCTATAAATGTAACTTTTACAAGGAGATTATATATGAGTCGATTTGATAGTCAAAATCAGGATTCACCGAAACAAAATAATAACTATACTATAGCTGGTGATACCATTTATTATGATGGCAGAATAATGAGCAAGCCTGAGAAGAGAGAAAAAGTTTTTATGGCAGTCTGGGCAATTGCTACTGTTGTGTTGCTGGGGTATGCTTTAGTAACAAACAAAGACAGAGCTTTTGTTGCTCTGTTAATTGAGCAGGCTGCATTTGTAGGCTGCCTTTACATGGTAAGACATTGCAAGATGATTCTTCTTCAGCCTTTGTTTATTATAGGAATGTTTGTTTCTTTTTCGTTGCCGGGAGTAACTCTCTCTGGTTTGCAGGAGACTACTAATGCTGAATCATCGGGTATGTCGGCAGAAAGTATTTTGATTATAATGATTTTTGCAGTGTTTCTATCTATGTTTTCCATAGGTTTTACTAATCAGCAATATGAACGCAAGGCTATCCGTGAGTGTACAGTTGCTGCTTGTGCTACGGTAGTGCGTGTTAAGCGTAGCTTTGTGACACTTGGTAAGCTTAATGTACCAGTGCTGGCATATAATTTTCATGGTCAAAGGTACGAAACAGTATATAATCGTCCGTTAGATTTTTCAAAGAATTATTACGAGGTAGGCCAGACAGCAATAGTGAAAATTGACCCATCTGACCCAAGCAATATTTTTGTTTCGCCACAGTCGTTTAATCAGGGAGATGTGCAAAATCCAGACGGAAATACACAAGAGCATATAAATGCTATTGTAGATGATTTTAAAAGACTGTATGAAAACCCTGAGCAGTATTATAACGAGAGTACAGAAGCTGTAGAGAGCTATAATCAGTATGTTAACCAGCCGGTGGTGACAAACACTACATATCACAACCGAAAATCGTCAGGTCAGATAAAGCCTACAGTTATGGGATATATTTTTATATTGTGGTTTGTTGTAAGTATAATTGTTGGTGCTGTAGGAGCTAGAACAAATCCATTTATTACATTGATGGCATTCGGACAGATTCCACTTGTTATGGGCTTTATAGTATTCTTTGGAATAGGCAAAGGCACCACAAAGAGTCCGGGCCTTGGTGGAGGTATGTTTTTTGTCGGGTTGGTTCTGGTTGTTATTGCTGGTATTAATATGTTTGGCAATGCAGATATTAAGCAGCTGTTTACATCTATGGCACCCGTGCTGATGATGTCTGTGTTTAACATAGCTGGTATGTCGTTAATTTGCGTTGGTCCGTATTTTTCATATATGAACAGAAAGCATCATACCGAGTCTGTAACCGGATATGTTATCAGGCTGAATCACAGTGTAACAAGTAAAGAGCGTGTAGGACTGGTGGATATTTACGCACCGATATATGGTTATACCTATAGAGGTAAAAAATATATCACAGAATCTACAGTTTACTCAGAATCAGACTATCCTAACGAAGGCTCAAGCAGAAGGATTTTTATTAATCCGGATAACCCTAAAGAGATATATGAGCCGGAACGAAGCGATGTAAATATGTTGATAATGATAATGTTTGGCACTGTGTTTTCGGCACTTTCGTTATTGACTACATTTTTAATAGTGGGTCAGGCAGTGTGAATACTGAAATTCCAGGTAAACAAAGGATAAGATAGAATTATGGAAATTGTAATGTCAATAATTTTTTTATGTATTTCAATTGCGATATTGGTTTTGGGTATTGTTCTTATTGTAGTTTTTAAAAACAGAAAAAAGAAAAAGCTGAAAACATACAGCTACAAGGTGAATGCCCGTATAGTTGGTGCTGAAAGGCGTGGGCAGATTGAATCGCAATTAGATGCCAGTCTTAATGTAGGCCTTTACTCGCCGGTTTATGAATATTATTATGGTGGCAGATACTATACTGTTGTATCTAAAATTCCTTCTGCTGGCAATGCTCCTCAGGTTGGTTCATATAAGGAGATATATATTAATCCGGAAAAGCCCGATGAAATATATGAGCCTAACTTTGGTGATACTATTTCTACGCTTGGAGTAGTAGGTGGAATATTTATTGTTGTAAGCTCTATAGGTCCTGTTTTAATAAGCTTATTCATACTGATTGCGAGTATAGATTTTGAATTTGTTAATTCAGGAATAGATAATATAATAGCAAAATTAGATCCAGAAACATTTGAGAACATAGTTATGGCTTTTGTTTTAGGTGATATACTTTTATATGTTGCTGTAATTATCGCTTGTATTGTTGTTGTATGCGTGATATTGAGTAAGAATAAGAAAAAGAAGGAACGCTGTGAGAGCAGGGTTCCGGTATCGTTTAAGCCTGCAACAAGCAAAGGCTCAACAAAGCTGGAATATATAGTTAATGGTTATATACATACAAAAATATATCCTTCATTTTTATGCTCGCTGGTTTTGAGGCTGAAATTAGATGATGGATATATATATGTTAACTATAGAAAGCCAACTGAAACATTCCACGCAGGAATAAGCATGATTATTTCAGTTGGGGTTATTATTGTTGCCGTTATAATATCGTTAGTTGCGTTAAGCAAAATCAGTGGTATTTTTGTTTAAAAGTATTATTGTTTTTTATTTAATATAGAAGGAGGCTTGTTATGAAGCGAGAGAATTACATAAGCTGGGATGATTACTTTATGGGTGTTGCATTGCTTGCTGCACAAAGAAGTAAAGACCCTAATACTCAGGTTGGTGCTTGTATTGTAAGTGGTGATAACAGCTGCTATGGTAAAAATGTTATTATTTCAACTGGATACAATGGATTTCCTGTAGGCTGTTCAGATGATGATTTCCCATGGGGAAGAGAGGGCTGTTGTAACAACGATACAAAATATCCTTTTGTTGTTCATGCTGAGCTTAACGCAATACTTAATGCACATGGTAAATCACTACTAGGCACAAAAATTTATGTTGCGTTATTCCCTTGTAATGAATGTGCAAAGGCTATTATTCAGTCGGGTATTAAAGAGGTTATTTATCTGTCTGATAAATATGCAACACTAGAAAGCACATTGGCTTCTAAAAGAATGTTAACCTCAGCTGGGGTTAAGCTTACACAGTTTAAGCCAAGCAAGGATAAGCTTACACTTGATTTTAAAATTGACTAAAAAACAGCAGGCAAGCTGGGTTTATACCTTAGCTTGTCTGCTGTTTTTCTGTGTATGGTCAGTGTAGAAATAGTATAAAAAGAAAAAGCGATTGTCAAAAAAAGACAATCGCTTTAGCTGTGTTGGCATCTTCCTATTTTTCCAGGCCGTTGCCAGCCAAGTATTTTCGGCACTACTGAGCTTAACTTCTGTGTTCGGGATGGGAACAGGTGGACCCTCAGCGTCATCAATACCAACTATTAAACTGTGCTGTATCTTTACAGCTTAATTATTATACCATTAAATACAAATAAAAGTCAATAGGAAAATAAATTTTGTGAAAAAGAATTTAAATATATAGCAAGTGTTTCTATATTATGCCTTTTATAGTTTTAAAAACCATTGTAAAAACCGACTTTTTGTGCTAAAATTAAGCTAAGTATTTATGTGGTAAAAATCTATGTAAATAACAATGAATTGAAATAATTTTCTTTATTGAAAGGAATGATTTTTTAATGTCACAGGTAGTAAGAATATTTGTGGAAAAGAAAAGTGGCTTTGATGTTGAAGCTTCTCAGACATTATGGGATTTAAAGAATAATCTTGGTTTAGCATCACTTGAAGCACTAAGACTAGTAAACCGTTATGATGTTTCTGGTTTATCAAGTGAAGAGCTTGAAAAGGCTAAGACTATAGTTTTCTCTGAGCCTAATCAGGACAATGTTTATGACGAAACACTTCCTGTAGAGGACGGTTGGAAGGTTTTTGCTATGGAATATCTTCCAGGCCAGTACGACCAGCGTGCAGACAGTGCTGCACAGTGTGCTCAGCTGCTTACACAGGGTGAGCGTCCTACAGTTTTGAGTGCTAAGGTTGTTGCTGTAAAGGGTAACATCACAGACGAAGAGCTTGTAAAGATTCAGAATTATATGATTAACCCTGTAGAGTCACGCCTTGCTTCTATGGAAAAGCCAGAAACACTTGATATTCCTGTAGTTGCTCCTGACAAGGTAGCAGATGTAGAGGGCTTTATCACATTCAGTGATGATGAAATGGCTGAATACTATGGCTCAATGGGCTTTGCTATGACTTTAAGCGACCTTAAATTCTGCCGTGATTACTTCAGAGATGAAGAAAAGCGTAACCCAACAGTTACAGAGCTAAGAGTAATTGATACATATTGGTCAGACCACTGTAGACATACAACATTCCTGACAAGACTTGAAAAGATTGAAATAGAGAAGAGTGCCTTAACTTCTGTTATTGAGTCAGCTCTTAAGGAGTATTACGACGCAAGAGAAGAGGTTTATGGTAAAGATAGCGACAGAGATGTATCTCTTATGGATATGGCTCTTGCTGGTATGAAGCTGCTGAGAAAAAGAGGTATGATTCCAGACCTTGATGTAAGTGATGAAATCAACGCTTGCTCAATTGAGGTACCTGTAACTATTGATGGTGTTACAGAGCAGTGGCTGGTTCAGTTTAAGAACGAAACACATAACCACCCAACAGAAATCGAGCCATTTGGTGGTGCTGCTACTTGCCTTGGTGGTGCTATCCGTGACCCACTGTCAGGTCGTTCTTATGTATATCAGGCAATGAGAGTTACTGGTAGTGGTGACCCAACAGTTGCATTCAAGGATACAATGCAGGGTAAGCTGCCAAGCCGTAAGATTACAACAGGTGCTGCAGCTGGCTATAGCTCATATGGTAACCAGATTGGTCTTGCTACTGGTCAGGTTGTAGAGCTTTACGACCCAGGCTATGTTGCAAAGAGAATGGAAATCGGTGCTGTAATCGGTGCTTCTCCAAAAGCGAATGTAGTTCGTGGCGTTCCTGCTGCTGGCGATGTTATCGTTCTGCTTGGTGGTAAAACAGGTCGTGACGGCTGTGGTGGTGCAACAGGTTCATCTAAGGCTCATACAGAGTCATCTATCGAAACCTGTGGTGCAGAGGTTCAGAAGGGTAACCCACCAACAGAGAGAAAAATCCAGCGTTTGTTCAGAAACAGCGAGGTTTCTACACTTATCAAGCGTTGTAACGACTTTGGTGCAGGTGGTGTTTGCGTAGCTATTGGTGAGCTTGCAGATGGTCTGTCTGTAGACTTAGATAAGGTAACAAAGAAATACGAGGGTCTTGACGGTACAGAGCTTGCAATTTCTGAATCACAGGAAAGAATGGCTGTTGTACTGGAGGCTAAAGATGTAGATAAATTTATTGAGTACGCTCATACAGAAAATCTTGAGGCTACAGCTGTGGCAGTAGTTACAGAGAACCCAAGACTTACAATGACATGGAGAGGCGATACAATTGTAAGCCTGAGCAGAGCATTCCTGAACACTAACGGTGTTACACAGGTTTCAGAGGCTTATATCACAGCTCCTGACGCTGACAAAAACTATCGTACACAGGCTCCAGAGGCTCTTGCTGGTATGAGCAAGGCAGAGGCGTTCAAGGCTAACCTGTCAAGACTAGAGGTTTGCTCACAAATCGGCTTAGGCGAGAGATTTGACGCAAGTATTGGTGCTGCTACTGTTATTATGCCATTCGGTGGTAAATATCAGCTAACACCACAGGACGCTATGGCTGCTAAGATTCCACTGGAAAAGGGAGAAACAGACGACGCAACAGCAATGAGCTTTGGCTTTATTCCTGGTGTATCTCGTTGGTCACCATTCCACGGCTCTGCTTTTGCAGTAGTTGAGTCACTATCTAAGCTGCTTGCAATCGGTGCAGACCCACTTACAGCAAGACTGACATTCCAGGAGTATTTTGAAAGATTATATAATAAGGCTGAGCGTTGGGGTAAGCCAGCTGCTGCACTTCTTGGTGCTATGACAGCTCAGATTAACCTGGGTATCCCATCAATCGGTGGTAAAGACAGTATGTCAGGTTCATTTGAGGAGCTTGATGTACCACCAACACTTGTAAGCTTTGCAGTAGCAATGACAAAGGCTTCCAAGACAATTTCAGCAGAATTTAAGAAGGCAGGCTCAAAGGTAGTTTATATTCCTGTACCTGTTAATAAAGAAACTCAGATGCCAATCTGGGACGACCTGAAGAAGATGTACAATGCAGTATATGCACTGATGTCAGACGGCAAGGTGCTTTCTGCAAGTGTTACCCGTGAGGGTGGTGCTGCTGCTACAGTTGCAAGAATGTGCTTTGGTAACAAGCTTGGCTTTACATTTGACCACGAGCTGACAGAGGAAGAGCTGTTTGCTCCACTAAGTGGCTCATTAGTTGTAGAGCTTGCAGACGGTGCAGAGCTTGACAGCGATGTAGTTGCATATACACTTGGTACAACTACAGACGAGGCAGTAATCGATATTAAGTGTGGTAAGCTTACAATTGATGAGCTGATAGAGGCTTGGACAGGTAAGCTGGAGAATGTATTTGCTACAAAGGCAGATTGTCCAAAGGTAGCTTATGATATTCCTCTTACAACAGAGCACAGCAAGCTTTCACCAATGATTAAGGTTGCTAAGCCAAAGGTATTTATCCCTGTATTCCCTGGTACTAACTGTGAGGTTGATACAGCAAGAGCATTCGAGAAGGCTGGTGCTGACCCACAGCTGCTGATAGTTAAGAACCTGACTCCAAACGACATTGAAGAAACAATCGCTCAGATGGAGAAGATGATTAAGGAATCACAGATGATTATGCTGCCAGGTGGCTTTAGTGGTGGTGACGAGCCAGACGGTTCTGGTAAGTTTATCGCTACAACATTCCGTAACCCTGTAATTGCTCAGGCTGTTACAGACTTACTTGAGAAGCGTGACGGCTTAATGCTTGGTATCTGTAATGGCTTCCAGGCTCTTATCAAGCTTGGCTTAGTACCATATGGTAAGATTACAGAAATCACAGAGGAGTCACCAACTCTTACATTCAACACAATCGGCAGACATATCTCTCACATGGCTTATACACGTGTAACATCTGTTAAATCACCTTGGTTGTCACAGGTTAACGCAGGCGATGTATTCGCAGTGCCTGTTTCTCACGGTGAGGGTAGATTTGTAGCTAACGACGCTATGCTACAGCAGTTAATCGCTAACGGTCAGGTTGCTACACAGTATGTAGACCTTAACGGTAAGCCATCAGATGATATCGCATTCAACCTGAATGGTTCTGTTTGTGCTATTGAGGGTATTACAAGCCCAGACGGTAGAGTATTCGGTAAGATGGGTCACTCTGAGCGTAAGGGCAACAACCTATACGCAAATGTACCATTCGAGAAGGATCAGAAAATCTTCGAAAGTGGCGTAGCTTACTTTAAATAATAAATAACTCATAAAATTAAATTCCCAACTCTTGATTTAACAGGAGTTGGGAATTTTTTATTTTGGTAAATTGTAAAATGAAATTGAACAGATAAATAAAAAAGGTTCACAGTGA
>JAXJDU010000049.1:0-8956 GCA_036301785.1 Acutalibacteraceae bacterium
CACAAGAGCATTGATGTACGAAGTACCTGGTGGTATGCTTTCTAACCTGCTTTCACAGCTAAAACAGGCTGGTAAAGAGGACCAGATGACAGAGGTACTGGAGGAAGTTCCAAGAGTAAGAAAAGACGCTGGTTATCCACCACTTGTAACACCAACTTCTCAGATTGTTGGTACACAGGCTGTATTCAATGTAATCATGGGTGAGCGTTACAAGATGTGCACAAACGAGTTTAAGGGACTTGTAGGTGGTAAATATGGTACAACACCAGTACCTGTAGACCCTAAGTTCAGAAAGAGCATTATAGGCAACGAAAAGCCTGTAGAGTGCCGTCCTGCTGACCTGCTTGAGCCAGAGCTTGATAAGCTTAGAGATGAATGTAAGGAATGGGCAGACCAGGAGGAAGATGTACTGACATACGCTATGTTCCCAAAGGTTGCTGTTGATTTCTTCAAAAAGAGAAGACAGAAGGAACAAGGCATTAACGGTGCTTTGGTAGACATGGATAACAAGGTTCATCCAGTATAATAGTTAAAATAATTAAAGCCACGGGCAAATAAGCGTAAAAACTTACTGCTTGTGGCTTTTTAAATTACTGCTTACTAATTAATTACGGTTGCGATTATATGATTTGCAAACTGATTTCATACTCTTTCATTTCTAAACAGTAGATAAGATTTTCGAGCAGTTTTTTATCTGACGAATAGCATACCACAGCAAGGCTGACACCTTGCGAGGACAGGCTATGAAGTCAGGTGAAAAATATGCCTAAAAGATGCCTACTCGTCAGAAATAAAAGAGTATTAGAAACGAAAAAGTATAAAAAGCAAATCAGCCGATACACTCAACCCGAAAAAAACAGCACACCTGCATTGCAAGTGTGCTGTAATTATTGCGATAATTAAATTATTTAATTACTCTTACTCTGATAACGCCCTCTACACCCTTAATATTAGCTGTAAGGTCTTTTGTAGCACCTGTTACATCAATAATTGTGTAAGCGTAATCTTTTCTTGACTTATTCTCCATGTTCTCAACATTAGCACCCTGTTCGCTTACAAAAGCAAGAATGCTCTGTAGCACAGCAGGAATGTTCTTATGAAGAACACAGTAACGAACCTCGCCTGTTCTTGCCATTTTAGCAGCTGGGAAGTTTACTGAGTTTGTAATGTTACCATTCTCAAGGTAATCCTTAATCTCGTCAGCAGCCATTTTAGCACAGTTGTCTTCACTCTCTGGAGTAGAAGCACCAAGGTGTGGCATTGCAACAACGCCATCTACACCAAGCAGCTCATCTGTAGCAAAGTCTGTAACATAAGAAGCTACCTTGCCACTCTCAAGAGCAGCAATAACATCAGCAGAGTTACATAGGTCTGCACGAGAATAGTTAAGAATACGAACACCGTCCTTCATCTTTGCAATGTTTTCAGCACAGATGATGTTCTTTGTATCTGGTGTTAGTGGAACATGAACTGTAATGTAGTCGCAGTTTGCGAAGATTTCATCAAGAGAAACTACATGGTGAACATGCTTTGAAAGCTGTAAAGCACCGTGTACTGACAGATATGGGTCGTAACCGATTACATCCATACCTAGTGAGATTGCAGCGTTAGCAACAAGCACACCGATAGCACCCAGACCGATAACACCAAGAGTCTTACCCTTGATTTCTGGACCAGCAAAGCTGCTCTTGCCTTTTTCTACCATCTTGCCAACAGCGTCGCCATTGCCCTTAAGAGTTTTAGCCCACTCGATACCTGCTGTAATCTTTCTTGAGCTCATGAACAAGCCTGCAATAACAAGCTCCTTAACAGCGTTAGCATTTGCACCAGGTGTATTGAATACTACAATACCCTGCTCGCTGCACTTATCCAGTGGAATATTGTTAACACCTGCACCAGCTCTTGCAATTGCAAGCAGTGACTCTGGCATTTCCATATCGTGCATAGAAGCACTACGAACAAGAATAGCGTCTGGATTAGCCATATCATCAGCACAGCTGTAGTTATCGCCTAGTCTGCTTAAGCCAATCTGAGAAATCTTATTTAGTGTCTGAATATTATACATTGGTAATCAACCTCTTAACTATATATTTATTCTTATAAATCAAGCGTTGTTCTTTTCGAACTCAGCCATAAAGTCAACTAAAGCCTTTACACCCTCGTATGGCATAGCGTTGTAGATAGAAGCACGCATACCACCAACTGAACGGTGACCCTTAAGGTTTACAAAGCCAGCCTCGCCAGCCTCTTTTACAAACTTAGCGTCAAGCTCGTCGCTGCCTGTAACAAATGGTACATTCATAAGTGAACGGTCCTCTGCTACTACTGTGCCCTTGAACAGCTTTGAGTTATCAAGGAAGTTATAAAGCAGGTCTGCCTTCTTCTGGTTCAGCTCATACATTTTATCCAGACCACCGATTTCGTTCTTAATCCACTCAAGAACAAGCTTAGCCATATAGATTGTGTAGCAAGGTGGTGTGTTGAACATTGAATCGTTGTCTGCGTGTGTTTTCCAGTTAAGCATTGTTGGTGTGCTTTCCATAGCGTTGCCGATAAGGTCCTCACGAACAATTACAACTGTTAAGCCAGCAGGAGCCATGTTCTTCTGTGCACCTGCATATAGTACGCCAAACTTAGAAACATCTATTGGTCTTGAAAGAATACAAGATGAAATATCTGCAACCAATGGCACATCGCCTGTGTCTGGCAGCTCGTTGAATACTGTACCGTAGATTGTGTTATTCATACAAATGTGGAAGTAGTCAGCATCCTTATCAAATGTTGATGGGTCCAGCTTTGGTATGTAAGAGAATGTTTTATCTGCTGAAGAAGCAACAACATTTGTTTTACCATATCTTGAAGCCTCAGCACAAGCCTTTTTAGCCCACTGACCTGTTACAACATAGTCTGCCTTGCCGTTTTTTGTCATAAGGTTCATAGGGATAGCTGTAAACTGTGTTGAAGCACCACCCTGAAGGAAAAGAACCTTGTAGTTGTCAGGAATATTCATAATCTCTCTTAGTAGAGCCTCTGCTCCCTGAATGATAGTGCCGTAAACCTTTGAACGGTGTGACATCTCCATTACAGACTGTCCACTACCCTCGTAGTCCAGCATTTCTGCTGCTGCCTTTTCCAGTACTGACTCCGGTAACACTGATGGACCGGCTGAGAAATTGTAAACTCTGCTCATTATAATACATATCCTTTCTAAAACAGAAATTAGGGCATATAAAATATTTTAAACTGCCCTTAAGAAATCATTTAAAAATATTAAACAGTTACCTTTATATAACTATTGTATACAACATAACATATTAATTATAAACTCATATTTTAACTAAGTCAATAAAAATTTTACAAATATATGGCTATATCCACCAATCAGCAGTATTCTATATAATATTACTGACAATCTGACAGCATATCAGGAAAACCTACACCCACATATGTACCAAGTGTAACACAAACCGAATTTTTATAATCGGCAAAGCATAATGCCACAGCTGTGCCGTCATGTACCAGTGTTACCCTTACCTGAGTTTTAAGCACGCTCGAAAGCTCCTCGCTAAGATATTCACCATAATTTTTATACAGCATACACAGCTTTGCATAGCCACCACGGTTTTCGTCAAGTACACCGTCCTTTGTATAGCTTGCTATGCTTATAACAATTTCGGGGTCTACTCTGCCCTTACGGTCGGCATTGCAGTAAGCGTCTACAACAGCCTCCATAATATGCCTGTGCAACAGCACAGCCTGACGACGCTTTTCTTCTTCATCCTCAATATACCAGTCCATATATTTAGATGGTATAATCGGCAGATTTTCTATTGAAATAATCTCTGAATTTTCTCTTTTAACAATGCTTCTTTTCATATTGGTCTGCCCGAAATCCATAAGCAGATTAACACCCTTTGTATTGCTAAGAAGCTTTGCACAGCCTATAACGCCTGTATTGTTGGCATTTTCAACAATTATAATATTATATGCCGGCTTGTCATCTATAGTACAAATCTGCTGTGCAGTGGATATAAGCACCTTACCAAACTCACCACTGGTAAGTCCACCAACAGCAATAATATTATCTGTATTTTTCCAATATTCCCAGTGTGCATCACCCCATGCCGGACGCACCTGTCTGTTTTCTGGCAATCCTGTTTTCAGTGTAAGAAAAATAAGGCCCAGCCTTTTACCAAACTTTATTGCTATCTCCTTTGCACATTCCTTTACATCATCATCATTTGAATTTACAGAATCAATAAGCCAGAATGGCAGCTTTTCTCTTGGTACAAACTCTGGAATTTTTAGTCTTTCACGATTCTGGGCAACCTCGTCAACGATAACCTTTGTAGAAAAAATCTCTGACACTGGTTTACCCTCTATGCTGTCATCAATACCTTTTACAGGTACCTTTGCAACAACCATTCTGTTCAATGAACATTCCTTATCTACACAAACGCTGCCATCCTCTGCCAGCATTAAAAAAGGATTTTTCATACAACCACTCCCATCAGATTATAAAACCCAATATATATAAACAGTATACCATATTTCTTGAAAAAAGACCATACGCTACAGCTATAAATAAAAAGGATTCTGCATACTTCTTGACATACCTTATAAAAAGCGTAAAATTATATATATCAGTAAATCAAGAAGGTGTATTATGAGCAATTATATTGGTAATGATTATTGCAATATCTGTCCACGAGGCTGTAATGCAGAGCGTACAGCAACAGCTGGCAAAGGCTTTTGTAAAATGGGTAAATCACCCGTAGTAGCAAGAATTTCACAGCATATGTGGGAAGAGCCTTGCATAAGTGGCACAAACGGAAGTGGTACTGTATTTTTCAGTGGTTGCGTAATGAAATGTGTGTTTTGCCAGAATTATAAAATCTCTACCGAAAACTTTGGCAAGGTGCTTACACCAGCACAGCTTGCAGACTGCTACAAAAGGCTTGAGGATACGGGTGTACATAACATAAATCTTGTTAATCCTACACACTTTATACCTGCAATAATAGAAAGTCTTGACATATACAAGCCACAAATTCCAATAGTGTACAACTGTGGAGGCTACGAAAGCACAGACAGCCTTAAGCTTTTAAACGGCTACATAGATATCTATCTGCCCGATTTTAAATATGCAACAGATGAAATTGCCCATAAATATTCAAGAGCCAACAACTACCCTGAAACAGCACTACAGGCTATTGGCGAAATGCTAAGCCAACAGCCCGAAAACATTTATGACGACGAGGGTATTATGCAGAAAGGTGTTATTGTAAGACATCTTGTTTTACCGTCTAACACCAAAAATTCTATTGCTGTACTTGATTTGTTAAACGAGAATTTTGGAAATGAAATCACAATAAGCCTTATGTCACAATATACGCCTTGTGGCATTGCAGATAAATTTCCTGAAATCAACCGTAAAATCACAAAGCGAGAATATCAGAAGGTACTGAATCATCTGGAGCTTTCAGGATTTGACGGCTTTGCACAGGAGCTTAGCTCGGCAACCACTCGCTATATACCGGATTTTAATTTACAGGGACTTGACTGATTTTAAACATAATATTATATGATAATTTTATTGGCACTACAAAACATCAGGGAGGATAAATTATGTTTGATGAAGTTTTTGGAGAAGTAATATTGGATTATTCCTATATCGCCAAAAAGGAAATTACTTTTTTAGGACAGACACAGGAGGTAGAAATCCTCATCGGGGTTGAAGAGGATGAAGAAGAGATTACACAGGGTCAGCGTGATTCGTTTGAAGCATTAATGCAGAATTGGGATGAAATGCAACACAAGATAGCTACTGCGATTCTACAATATTACAACGAAGAAGAAAAGGGTGCTTATGGACCAGATGACAAGGATGAATTCGCACAATGGTGGCCTGATATAAATAACGAGGACGAGCTGTCAGAGAAAATTCATCTTGAATCTATTGTAATACTGCTTGAAGACATAACAGAAGACAACGGTGAAAATCCTGTATACTTACTATTTAACCGTGACTGGGGTGGCGAGGACTCAGACGATAACGGAGTTGCTGTTTTCATCGAAAACGGAGAGGTGTCTGAGGTAGGCTATAAGGATATTGCTTTAACATATTTATAATACAGACCCACAAATCAACCATTAATTTATAATTTCAATCCACAATCTGAATAGGTACAGGCTCAGCTATATTTTCTATGCAGTAATAATCTGCTGTGAAAATATAGCTGTTTTTATTTTTTGTATAGCTGATATCCTTTTGCGATATTTCACAATTCCACCTTGTAAAAATATCGTTAAGTGCAAAATGCACATTTGCAATTTCATTCAGCTTTTCTTCTGTATAAACCACCTTTTCTTCATGCAAGGTATAGCTTTCTTCTGTGATGATATTTATAGGCATATCCACAGAATTAATGCACAGGCTTTCGGTTTTATAATCCCTGTAGTACACATTATCAGCACAGGCTAAATCGAGTGGTATTTCTACACCCATAACATCCAGCAGCTGCCTTTTGTTTGATTTTACAGGGTAATTAAAGCTTTTTTCGGCACATATATCAAAGCTCTCGCTTGAATTAACACCAGCATACACCTCTCCCTCGCTATGAACAAACCTTGATTTACCAGTGTCGCCAATCCTTACTATACCACTTACAAGCAACTGACCCTTTGCTACACCGTCACCTATTTTTGCAATATTTTCACCTTGTCTTATATCCATTTTAAGCACCTGACCAGTTTTTGTTGCTTTAAGGTTGCATAAACTTTCTTTGTCTGCTATTTCTGGTACAGCCTGACTTTCGCTTAGCTGTACTGTGGCTGTACTGCCGATAATATTAACAGACATCCAGCTTATTTTACCAAGCTGTAACGAGAATTTTCTCTCTGTGCCAGAAACATTTATATCCCCTTTAAATGCACCAACATAAACTCCATTTTCCTTTAAGCACTTCTGCATTTCGTAAACACTTACCTTGTCGTTGCCTGTGATATTAACATTCCATATAAACATAGAAAGTACATTTATTATCAGAATAAAAGCCACAGCTCCCACAAGCAGACCTTTTCGTTTGCGATTATTATACAGCACAAACGGCAGGCCTTTCTTTTTAGTTATACTCATTTTTACCATGGCTCTTTTGCGTATTGCACACAGTGCCTTGTAATCGCTTATTGAAACCTGAGCAGTAACACTACCTTTTTCGCCTATTGGGTTTATCACAGCGATATCTGCCATTGTTGCAAGATTCATAAGCCTTTCGGGATATTTACCTACAGCAGTAAAAACCACATAACCCCTCAGCCATCTTAAAAATTCACTTACCACTGCTTACACCTACCTTAAAAATTCTACTGTCGTTATATACCCCGATATTATAACCGATGTTGTTGTAAGACACTTTATATTCAAGCCTCTGCCCTTAAACGACACCACCATTTTACCAGTGTTAATCCTTATAGCGTCCTGTCTATATTCCAATATACCCTTGCAACCGTCAAGAGTAACCTCACGATTACTTTTAAACTCCAGATATGGAGATAAATTAACCATATCCTTACAAAAGGCTGTAAATCGTTTTGATGATTTTTCATTTTCGTTACCCATAAATTCACCACCCGTGATACTAAGCACCGTTTAAAATCGTTAAAATAATTTCTGTAAGATTTTCTATTACATTTCACACTGACAGACTGCACGCCTGTCGCCGTATAAATTAAAACAGAGATACTCCTGTGTCATTTCAGGATTTTAATGATATTCAGTACAAATCCTCTGCAAGGCATATACTACCTTATAACAGCCATATAAATTATTATATGTTTAAAAATTATGCTAAAGTGGTGATACTTATGACAACAGGAGCTTTACAGGGCCTTTTATACTGTGGCAACATTCTTATTCCCTCGCTGTTTCCTTTTATGGTGCTTTCATCGTTTATTGTTACCAGTGGATTTTCTGAATTTATCGGTAAATATCTTACGCCAATAACAAAGCGACTTTTCCATAGTAACGGAGAAATCGGCAGTGTAATAATTTTAGGCTTGTGTGGTGGATTTCCTGTTGGTGCAAAGGGTATTGCCACTTTATACAGAGAAGAAAAAATAGACCTTATCACAGCAAAAGCACTATCTATGTTTTTAGTAGGTGGTGGCCCTGCGTTTGTTGTTTTTGTTGTTGGCAGTGCATTATATCACAACGCAATCACCGGTGCTATATTATGGCTTAGTCAGGTTATTACACAGATTATTTTAGGAATATTCGCTTGCCGAAAAATAAAATATTCGCCTGCTAAAATTACTGAAAAAAATAAAACGCCACTAAGCAACGCTTTAGTAGCCTCTACAAACAGTGGAATTAACGGTATACTCTCGCTTTGTGGTATGGTTATTGTATTTTCGTCTTTTATGGGTTTATGTGATGATTTACGCATTACAGAATATATCATACGCTTTATGGGTGTATCTGGAATACCAGAGGGAATCAGTCAGGCAATAATAAGCTCATTGTGGGAGGTTACAAAGGGGTGCAGTATGTGCTGTGACCTTTCTGCACCGTTGTGGCTTTGCTCGTTTGCTCTTGGCTGGGGTGGAATATGCGTGCATTTTCAGATATACTCACTGACCGACAGCATAAATATTCCTAAAATAAAATTCACCCTGTACCGATTGGCACAGGGCGTTATTTCTGCTGTAATATCAGCTATAATATTCAGTTTTTACACACCAACACTCGCCACATACCACAGCCATACGACTGTTCAAACAGCCTCACACAGCTATGTGGGGAGCATTGCACTTGTTTTTATGTCTATTATTTTTGTACTTAGTGTTACACAAAGTGGCAATACTAAATCATATCGTAGATAAATTGTAGTTTGTGTGACTGCTTCGCAGTCACACAAAGACACGCACAAACCAAAACTTAAAGTTTGGGTAAAGC
>JAXJDU010000050.1:0-2979 GCA_036301785.1 Acutalibacteraceae bacterium
AAATTGTAGTTTGTGGGGTTAAAAACAAACTGCGATTGAGCAAAGCGTAAAGTTTAGGTCCACCCTTTTCAAAGGGTGGTGGGGTGCAGGGGCAAAGCCCCTGCTAAGCTAAAATTTGTAAAAAAATCAATTAAAATGTGAGGTGCATTATGTCAGTACAGATTAAGCCTATGACAATAGAGGATTACGAAGAAATTTTTGCAATGTGGCAGATTACAACTAAAAGAGCATTATCAAAGGCTGATGATAAATCAGAAATCGAGCGTTATCTTAAGCGAAATGCTGGTTTAAGTCAGGTTGCAGTTTGTGACAATAAAATAGTAGGCACTGTACTTGCAGGGCACGACGGCAGACGAGGTTTTATTCACCACATGGCTGTAATGCCAGAGTACAGACGCAAGGGCATTGCAAAGGCTATGGCTGAAAAGGCTCTTGAAAAGCTTGCCGAAGAGGGTATTGATAAAACCCATATTTTTACATACTGTGATAACAAGGCTGGTCAGGGCTTCTGGAGTAGTCTGGGCTTTGAAAAGCGTGAGGATATATTCACTTATTCATACGAGAAAAAATAAATTAAAAGGGAGTGATACTCTATGACACTTGAACAGATAAAAAACGACGACAGCCAGAATATTATGCCTACATATGGTCGCTTCAGCGTTGCTATTGTAAAGGGCAAGGGTGCAAAGGCTTGGGACGAAAGTGGTAAAGAGTATATAGATTTTACAAGTGGTATA
This sequence comes from Acutalibacteraceae bacterium, assembly GCA_036301785.1. Classification (GTDB taxonomy): domain Bacteria; phylum Bacillota; class Clostridia; order Oscillospirales; family Acutalibacteraceae; genus CAG-964. The sequence continues at coordinate 738 of JAXJDU010000050.1, forward strand.
GGTGTAAACTGCTTAGGCTATTGTGACGACGGCTGGACAAAGGCTGTTGCACAGCAGGCTGGCACATTACAGCATATTTCAAATCTGTACTACAGTCCGTTACAAACAGAGCTTGCCAAAAAGCTTTGCGAGATTTCTGGCTTCAGCAAGGTGTTTTTCTGTAACAGTGGTGCCGAGGCTAACGAATGTGCTATTAAAATAGCAAGAAAATACAGCTTTGAAAAATACGGTAAAGAAAGAACAGAAATAGTTACACTGGAAAATTCATTCCACGGCAGAACAGTTACAACACTGTCTGCAACAGGTCAGGATGTTTTCCATAATTATTTCTTCCCATTTACAGAGGGCTTCAGCTTTGCAAAGGCTAACGATATGCAAAGCGTTAAGGAAAAAGTAAACAGCAACACCTGTGCAGTTATGATTGAGCTTGTACAGGGTGAGGGTGGTGTAAACCCTCTTGAAAAGGAGTTTGTAACCGAGCTTGCAGAATACTGCAAAGAGAATGATATACTCCTTATTGTTGATGAGGTACAGACAGGTGCAGGCAGAACAGGCTCTTTCTATTGCTTCGAGCAGTTTGGTATTCAGCCAGATGTAATTTCATCAGCCAAGGGTCTTGGTGGTGGCTTGCCAATGGGTGCTTGCTTATGTAGCGAAAAGCTTGCTGGTGTAATGTCAGCAGGTACACATGGCACTACCTATGGTGGTAACCCTATAGCCTGTGCAGGTGCATTGGAGGTTGTAAACAGAGTTGCAGATAAAGACTTCTTAGCAGAGGTTGCACAGAAGGGCGAATATATAAAAAATAAGCTTATGGCTATAGATGGCGTTAAGCAGGTGCGTGGTATGGGCATGATGATTGGTGTTGTGCTTGAAAAGGATAACGCAAAGGAAGTTGCTGTTAAATGTGCAGAAAATGGCTTGCTTGTACTCACAGCAAAAACTCTTATCCGTTTCTTACCACCTCTTAATATCTCGGTTGAAGAAATCGACAAGGGCTTGCAGATTTTTGCTGAGTGCATTTGATTAATAAGGAGAAGAAAATATGAGAAAAGGTATAAAGCTTGTTATTGCTGTAGCAATGGCTGGTGCTATGATGTTTACTGCTGTTGCGTGTGGCTGTAGCAACAGCGAAGGCAATAGCAACGGCGAAAACGGAGCCAACAGCAATGCAAGTCAGGCAGAAAAAATTCACGACCCTATAGAATACGCAACCGACCCTCAGGGTAATTCTGTAGTTGCTCTATATAAAAGCACTATGGACGCAAATGAGAAGGGTGAGGTTGTAATAGAAAACGAATTTGAAAACAAGCCTGTCAAGGGTGTTACAGAGGGTGCTTTCACTGGTAACAGCAGTGTTAAAAAGGTTGCTATGCCCGACACTGTAGAGTACATAGAACGCATGGCATTCAGAGGCTGCAGGTCACTTACTCAGGTTAACTTCCCTGATACGCTTAAATCAGTAGGCGAAGCAGCGTTTATGGCTACATCTATAAAAGAGGTAACTCTTACAAATGTTGAGTCAATAGGCAAAATGGCATTTGCAAATAATGTTAAGCTAGAGAAGGTTACTATAAACGGCAGTATAACAAGGCTTGAAAACATTGTTGAGGGTGCTTCAAAGCTGAAGGAGCTTCATCTGCCTGCCACTATTACAGAGGTTGCAGAGGATTTTACAGTGGTTAACGGTGCAACAGTATATACACCAGACAACAGCGTTGTAATTGACTACTGCATAGCTAACGGTATAAATTATCAGGTTGTATAATTATTTATAAACGGATTAACAGAATATAAGGAGAAATTTATTATGAAACATTTTTTAAAGCTACTTGATTACAGTGGTAAAGAGATTATTGAAATGCTGAACCTTGCTGACCAGCTGAAATATGAGCAGAAGCACGGTATTGAGCATAAGCTGCTTGCTGGTAAAACATTAGGTATGATTTTTCAGAAGGCTTCTACCCGTACAAGAGTATCATTTGAGGTTGGTATGCACCAGCTAGGTGGTCAGCCACTGTTTCTGTCATCTAATGATTTACAGATTGGCAGAGGTGAGCCAGTAGAGGATACAGCAAGAGTTTTGTCAAGATTCCTTGACGGTATCATGATAAGAACATTCGAGCAGGCAGAGGTTGAGGCTCTTGCAGAGTATGGTTCAATTCCAATAATCAACGGTCTTACAGATTTCTGTCATCCTTGTCAGGTAATGGCAGACCTTATGACAATCCGTGAGTTTAAG
>JAXJDU010000051.1:0-1824 GCA_036301785.1 Acutalibacteraceae bacterium
AATATAAGGTCGGGCAATCTGCCAAAGCCGACACCCTCTTTTTTATGCTTTTCGTATTCGTTAAGTCGTCTTTCTATAACCTCAGCCATAGAGCCATAATCATCCTGACCCATAAAGCTTTTTATCTCGAACTTTCTGTAAGCACTTTTAAGTGGCTTACCATCCTCAAACACAACCATACCACATACATTTGCAGTACCATTCTGGTTAGATATATCATACGACTCTATATATCGAGGCAAGGCTTTAAGACCTAAAAGCTCGCCAAGCATATTAAGTGCCATTGTATCCTTGCCCACATTGCCTCTTAAATGTGCCAGATGCTCGGCTGCATTATTTTTGCACATTTCAACAAGCTTCAGCTGTTCACCCTTTTGTGGCTTTACTATACTAACCTTTTTGCCACGCCTATCTGTAAGCCACTGTTGCAGAAGCTCGGTATCGTTCACATCTCCATCTACAGTAATTCGTGGAGGTACAGTATCTCTTGAATAATAATAGCTTGTTATAAATTCACTTCTTGCCTGTGGTAAATCATCTATATCATAAATAACAAAATGCTCTCTGTCATAAAGTGAACCATTGCGATATTTAAACACCTCAAAGCAACCTCTGGGACCCTCGGTTACTACTGCAATTACATCCTGCTCTTCAATCTTTGAGGATACAACCTTCTGGCTGTCTGCCATTTTTTTAACTGCACTGATTCTGTCACGGATTCTGGCAGCACGCTCAAACTCAAGATTTTCTGCTGCCTCGTTCATTTCCTCTGTCATCTTTTTAAGGTCTAATGTACTACCACCCTTTAAAAACTCAATAGCGTCCCTTATATTCTCCATATAATCCTTATGCTGTATTTTACCGGCACATGGAGCATTACACAGCTTTATATGGTAATTAAGGCATGGTCTGCCCTTGCCAATATCCTGTGGGAATTTTTTGCCACACACAGGAAGCTTAAAAATCTTTGTAGCCTGGTCAACAGCATTTTTAACATAATAGCCACTCATGTAAGGGCCTATATATTCAGCACCATCGTCTTCTATATGCTTTACAGCCTTTATCCTTGGCCATTGCTCGTTAGTTACTTTTATATAGCTATAGCCCTTATCGTCTTTAAGAAGGATATTATATCGTGGCGAATGCTGTTTTATAAGACTACACTCAAGCACAAGTGCTTCAAACTCGCTATCGGTTACGATATAATCAAAGGTATCTACATTCTCAACCATTTTAATAACCTTTTCGGTATGGTTAGTGTTAGAGCCAAAATACTGGCTTACACGGTTTTTAAGAGCTTTGGCCTTGCCGATATATATAATTTTTTTACTTTTGTCACGCATTATATACACACCAGGAGATAAAGGCAACGACAACGCCTTAGCTCTCAGCTCTCTTATTTTATCCTGCATTAAGCTTTTCCTTTCTATAAGATAGTATATTTAAAATCGAATTATTCACTCTGATTTATCAAAGCGATTATATCACAAAGCATAATATTTTTTCAATCACATACTTTTATGTTGCTCTCTGACACACATATATAGTCAAATATCTTTATATTCCTGTAGTTCGAATCCACTCATAATTTTATATTTAAAAAAGAAAACAGATACTACCTTAGTAATATCTGTTTCTTGGTGGGAGATGGTGGTTTTTGTCGCTCTCGCTTTCGCTCGTTTGAAGGAATGTCGAAACAGTCCACCGGACTGTTTCTCTGTCGCTCCTTACAGTGCTTTCGCACTGTGTTCGCTCCCATTCCTGTAGTTCGAATCCACTCTTAATTTTATATGCAAAAAAAGAAAACAGATACTACCTTAGTAA
>JAXJDU010000052.1:0-5781 GCA_036301785.1 Acutalibacteraceae bacterium
ACCCTTTAAAAAGGGTGGACCTAAACTTTGCGTTTTTCTCTATCGCAGTTTGTTGTTAGTCACACAAACTACAATTTATCTACACCTAAAAAAACCACAGAATACTCTGTGGTTTTTTTATATCTATTATTTAATTTTTATCAAACAAATCATTACCTAAACCTGTTGCATATTTAGGCTTCAGTTTAGAATAAATATTCGCAACCAAATCACATAAAAAGTAGGTAGCAAATGCATAAATTGCAAACAGAATTACATTTGTTATAAGTCTGGCTGGCAATATAACCATCAAAGGATAACCATATACAATGCACAGGCTTGCTGTTGTGATAATCACATTGCATATTGTAATTGTTGTAAGGTTTGCAAGCACACTTCTAAGAAGTGTAACAGGCTTATTATGCAAAAACCAACCCATCATCACGCCCCAGAGTGTTTTTGCAAGAAGAATACCAAAATTTATTGCACCAGTAGGATGAATTATAAGAGTGATTATATCACCACAAGCACCTATTACTCCACCAACTACAGGGCCCAGCATATATGATGCAAGCGTAACCGGTAATGGTGCAAATGTAATGCGATAAGAATCGCCTATGTTAATCTCTAAAAAACCAAGCACTACACGCAACGCCATAAAAATAGCACCAAACGCTATAAGCTGTACCGAACTGAACTTAAAGCTTGTATTTGCTGCTGGCTTTGTCGAATTCGCAAAGCTCTTCTTCCCCATTGATTTGTCTTTTAACATAAAATTCCAACTCCTTAAAATTATCTGTCGGATAAGGAGAACAAAAAAACAAAAGCGAAGCTGTGTAAACACACACCTCCGCTATAATAATTACCTTATTCAACAGCGGGATGCGATACCTGAATCGTAGGAAAATTCCATTCGTCTTATCAACAACTCCCCGTTTGATAAGCACTAAGCATTTAGCAACGCTCAGATATCTACTCTGTATTATTCTTTTACGCTCGAATTATACCACAGCGTAATTTCTTTGTCAACAAATGACGACATAGCGATAAAATTTGCCGATAAACTTTACTCCAGCATTTCTGCTATAATAGCATTTGACACTAAAAATCCATTCTTAGTAAGTGCTATACCATCATCAGATACAGTTGTAAGCCCACATCTTTCGTATTTTCTGGCTACTGCTATACAGCTATCTGGTATATCTGTACCCAAGCAGGCTTTATATTCACTGAAGCTTAAACCACTTGCAAGCCTCAGGCTGAGCATAATATATTCTTCAGCCGTTGCACCATCGCCATCTGCAACCACATTGTTATTGTAAAAATCCTGCAGACTTCTTGGATAATAAAAACGCTTACCATCCATCATAGAATGTGCTGATGCACCCACACCCAAATATTCATCACAGCACCAGTATTTTAGATTATGCCTGCTTTCATAACCTTGCTTTGCAAAATTAGAAATTTCGTATTGATTATACCCCTTTTCTGTAAGGTAATTTTGCATTGTGGTATAAAGCTCTGCCTGCATATCATCATCAGGCAAATCAAGCGTAGGTGCAAGACGGTGGTATGGTGTGTTTTCTTCTACCTTCAGTATATAGGCAGAAATATGCATCGGGTTTTGCTCCAGACAAAAATCAATGGACTTAATCAGGCTTTCTTCAGTTTGCTGTGAAATTCCTACCATCAAATCAAGCGATATATTGTATATACCTGCATTTTTTATTTTTTCAACAGTTTTTCTTACATCGTCATTACAGTGGCGTCTGCCTAACAGCTCAAGCTCGTTTTTATGTGCTGACTGCACACCCAGAGAAATTCTGTTAACGCCACATTCTGCAAGTGCTTTAAAATCAATATTCAGTGCAGATTTAGGGTTCATTTCTATTGTAATTTCTGGCGATACAACATTAAAGCGTGCTTGTACAGCTGTAATAAGATTTACAAGGTGCTGTGTACCTATTACGCTTGGTGTTCCCCCACCGATATATATTGTATCGAATTGCTTGTTTCTATAAACCTCGGCATAGCACTCAAGCCTTGCAAGCATATTGCTTACATAGGTGTTAATTTCATCCTTACTTGTTGCTTTCGAAAAAAAATCACAGTATAAGCACTTACCCGAGCAAAACGGTATGTGTAGGTATAACCCTGCTGAAGCGTTCATAATCAATCATTCTTTCGTATAAATATTTCTTTTATCAGAATGATTATATTCTAAATCTGTTGATAAAGTCAACTATGTATTAAAATAAGGGAAATAGTAGATAATAAGGTTGACATTTAAAGGTAATCTAAGTAAAATATTTGTTGGAATTTATTGCGAATTTTCAGGAGGAGATAATGGCACGAGAAGTCAGACCACAGGACACTACACGAGCTTCAGCCTATAAGCTCTGGATGAATGCTCCAAACCCTATGGTTACCTTTTTCAAAACCTTAGATGTTACAAGGCTTATCAAGGTATCAAAGAAAAAGCATTTAAAATTCAATATGCTGCTCGATTATTGTATCGGAAAAGCTGCTGTAAGCGTAAAGGAATTTTATATACTACCTGTTGGCGACAAGCTGATACAGTATGACACAATTGCAGTTAATACGATTGTGAAAAACAAAGAAAACGAAGTAAGCTCCTGTGACATTCTGTATACAGACGATTTAAATATCTTTAATCAGGAATATCTTAAATATACACTACAAACAGCAAAAACCTGCAATGACAGAGATTTATCTGATAGCAGCATGGTAATAGGGACATCTGCTATTGTTGATACCGAAATTGACGGTGCTGTGGGCATGAATAGTGGTATTTTTAATAATCCGTTTATTATATGGGGAAAATACAGAAAAAGGCTCTTAAGATATTATCTTCCGATATCTTTTCAGTTTCACCACACACAGATGGACGGTGCTCACGCTGGTAGGTTTTTAGAAAATCTGCAAAACGAAATCAATCAAATCAGGTAAGCAAATTTTAATTTTAGTAAATCAATTAACGACATTAAATAAATATCTTAACAATAAAAACAAATCGGAGGAATTACTTTGTCTAATTTTAAGAATGAAATAGAAAAGCGTAGAACCTTTGCTATTATTTCACACCCTGACGCAGGTAAAACAACACTGACCGAAAAGCTATTGCTATACGGTGGAGCAATTAACACAGCAGGATCGGTAAAGGGCAAAAAAACATCTAAGCATGCTGTTTCTGACTGGATGGAAATTGAAAAGCAAAGAGGTATTTCTGTTACTTCATCAGTTCTGCAGTTTAAATATGACGGATATTGTATAAATATTCTTGATACTCCTGGTCACCAGGATTTCTCGGAGGATACCTACCGTACACTGATGGCAGCAGACTCTGCTGTAATGGTTATAGACGGTTCAAAGGGTGTTGAGAATCAGACTAAAAAGCTGTTTAAGGTTTGTGTAATGCGTAATATACCTATCATTACATTCATTAACAAAATGGACAGAGAAGCCATGAACACCTTTGATTTGCTTGAGGATATAGAGAATGTACTTGGTATTCACACCTACCCTGTTAACTGGCCTATTGGCTGTGGTAAGGAATTTAAGGGTGTTTATGACAGACACGAAAAGAAAATTCTTGCATTTACAGCAAATAACGGTCAAAAAGAGGTTGAAGAGCAGGTTATTGATGTAAGCGACGCAAACATTGCTGATTATATAGGAGAAGACCACGCTGAACAGCTACTTGAGGAAATAGAGCTTTTAGATGGTGCAGGCGATGATTTTGATATTGAGGCTGTACGCAACGGTAAGCTTACTCCTGTATTCTTTGGTTCAGCTCTTACAAACTTTGGTGTAGAACCATTCCTTGAGAACTTCTTAAAGCTTACAACATCACCACTGCCAAGAAAAACAACAGACGGTGAGGTTGACCCTCTGTCTGATAGTTTTTCTGCATTTGTATTTAAAATACAGGCAAATATGAACAAGGCTCACAGAGATAGAATTGCATTTATGAGAATCTGTTCTGGTAAGTTTGAAAAGAATATGGAGGTATTCCATGTTCAGGGTAACAAAAAAATGCGACTTTCTCAGCCACAGCAGATTATGGCACAGGAAAGAGAGGTTGTTGACGAGGCATACGCAGGCGATATTATCGGTGTGTTTGACCCAGGCGTGTTCTCTATTGGTGATACAATCTGTATGGCTAACAAAAAATGTAAATTCCAGGGCATACCAACCTTTGCTCCTGAGCATTTCGCACTTGTTCGCCAGAAAGACACTATGAAGCGTAAGCAGTTTATCAAGGGTACTGACCAGATTGCTCAGGAAGGTGCTATTCAGATATTCCGTGAGCTTGGTGCAGGTATGGAAGAGGTTATAGTAGGTGTTGTAGGTACACTTCAGTTTGAGGTGCTTGAATACAGACTGAAAAACGAATACAATGTAGATATTATTATGAACACATTGCCATATCAGTATATCCGTTGGATTGTAAACGATGATATAGACCCTAAAAAGCTGGACCTTGCTTCTGACACAAAGCGTATACAGGATTTAAAGGATAACAATCTGTTGCTGTTTACAAGTGAATGGAGTATAAACTGGGCACTTGAGCATAACAAGGGCTTGATTCTACAGGAGTTCAGCGAAAACTAAATCATAAATTATAAATTATACATTAAGCATCAATTCAATTGCACACACAAACCCTCAACAGAAGTAATACGCAACATTACTTCTGTTGAGGGTTTTTTAACTTGAAATATTCAGGTATCGGCTCTGACAAAAGAAGATAAGTATTATACTAATATCTAATTAAAATTAGACAAAACCCATTTGCGTGCAGTTATACTTTTAATAACATCAGAAGTAAGCGAAACTATAGTATCACAGAGTCTATCCATTACCTTGTTCAGTGATTTAAAAACTTCGTTTCTAAATCCACGCATTCTTATCTCTTTCCATATTTGTTCAATAGGGTTCATTTCTGGTGTATACGGAGGAATAAAGACCAGACGAATATTTTTAGGGATGTCTAAAGCTTTTGCTTTGTGCCAAGCGGCTCCATCACATACTAAAACAATTCTATCTGTTGGATACATTTTTGAAAGATAATTTAAAAATACATTCATACAATCGGTGTTACAATATGGCAGTACCCAAAAAACAACTTTCGCCTGTAAGTGGCTCAACTGCACCATAAGCATAACGATATTCTCGAATATGATGACAAGGAACGCTTGAGATGAGATTGTAAAATAAAGTGTGCAAGCTATTTTTATAACTTACACACTTTATTTTACAATCTCTCCTACCCTCGCTAAAGTTGTTGATAGACTCTGTAATACTATATGTTCTCTTTCGGCTGACACGATTAAAAGTATTACTGCTAGAAACTGGATTATTTACTGTTTTTAAATGGTGTTTAGTATCAATATACCAGTTATTTACTTTTTCAAGCGACTGGATTTTCTCATCTTTTTCTTTTAATTCTTTGTCTTGTTTTTCTATTTTGGATTTTAAAGCTTCAATTTCAGCTCTCAATTCTTCGATTGTACTCACTCTAAAATCCTCCTGAAACATATTTTTTGATGTATTTATTATACCATAAAAAGCACAGAAATCCTAGTAAAATCAACACTTTTTCCATACCTCAGTGCGTTTTATTTTTTGTGTAATTCCAGGTGCGATGATTATATTTTTAAGATCATCATACGCAAGTATCATTGTCTTTTCATCAGCCTCTTCTGTAGGCCATACAACTCTTCCTCTCTCAATTCTTTTGAAATGAATCCAGAATCCGTTATCTGCCCATACAAGTAA
>JAXJDU010000053.1:0-7973 GCA_036301785.1 Acutalibacteraceae bacterium
ATGATATACAGCGTCATAGTATGCTGTATTTTTACTTAGTAAAAATATTATATAATATCCGTACCTTAAGATGCCATATAAAATTCATATCAGCTCTGGTGATTTAAAATCCATTTAGTTATTTCTTCGGTATCTAAAATTCCTGAAGCAACATCAAGCACCATAGTATATAACTCTTTTTGTGTATATTCAAGAGAGATTCCATTTACTTCAAGAAATACAAGCATTATGTGAACACCTATTCTTTTATTGCCATCAATAAATGCGTGATTTTTTATTAAACCATAACCTAATCTTGCAGCTTTCTGCTGTATAGTTGGAAATAGGTCGGTATTATCGAATTTTTGAAACGGAGCATTTAATGCAGATGACAAAAGCCCGAGATCACGCACACCATCGATTCCACCTGTTGCAGAGATAAGCTCACTATGTAACATAAGTATTTGTTCTTGAGTAAACCTTATCATTTAGCAAGTACCTCGTATGCTTCTTTATTTTTGCTGATGAGGCGTTTTGAAATAGCCATAATATCTTCATTATCTGCAATTTGTTCCTGTTCAGCCAGACTGAATTCAAGAATAATGTATCGTGGTACATTATTCTTGAGAATTATAGCAGAGCCGTTTTCATCAACAAGTCTTGCTACTTTAGAAAAATTTTGATTTGCTTCTGTGATTGACACAAGTGATTTTGTATTAATTTCCATAGTCAACACCTCCTATTTATATTATATGCTTCTAATAGGAGAAATTCAACCTATATAATTTTTTTTGGTAATAAATTTTAATTGGATTTTAAAAAGAAAAAGTACCCACAACTGTTCGCTAAAAATGTGCCACTGGCACATTTTCTTTACGCTCACAGCCCTCTCGGGTTCAAGTCCGTAAGTTTTATTTATACAAAAGAAAAAAGCAAGTAACCTAAGTTTACTTGCTTTCTCTGGTGCGGGTGAAGGGACTTGAACCCCCACGTCTGCTGACACTAGAACCTAAATCTAGCGCGTCTGCCAATTCCGCCACACCCGCGTGTGTTATTTATTTGTGTTCCTCACTCGGAACATTTAAGATTATACTACATTGCAAGAGTATTGTCAACACTTTTTTAAATTTTTTTCAACATACGATAACTCCTTAATTTTTTCAAAGAGCAAACAGCCATCACCGAAACAGGATTAATTCCGGTGATGGCTGTTTTAATAGGGGTTATATCAAAATATGGTGTTAGCTGATTATTGTACAGGAGCTTCTGATATTGCACCAAGTGTAATTGTTACGGTTACATCTTTATAATCACCGTTTCTTTGCTGACGCTTCACTACTGCCTCTACCTCATCGCCTGCTTTATGTGATTTTATTCTTGACTGCAGGCTGTCCATTGTTGACAGAGCAGCACCATCAAATTCTACGATAATATCACCTGCCTGAATACCGGCATTTTCTGCTGGTGATGCTGGATTTACCTTTGAAACATATACACCTATAGGTAAACCGAACGCCTGTGAATAGCTGTCGGTTACATCATTACCTAAGATACCCAGATAAGCCTGCTCACTCTTAGAAATGCTTGACTGATTAATCAAGCCATCGATAATAGGGCTGGCGTCTGAGATTGGTATAGCATATCCCATACCCTCTACATTTGTATCTGAATATTTAGCAGAGTTTATACCAATTACATTACCATTCGTATCGATTAACGCACCACCACTATTACCAGGGTTTATTGCTGCATCTGTCTGAATCAAGGTCATTGTTTTGTCGGTCATCTGCACCTCTCGCTCAAGTGCACTTATATATCCGACAGTTACAGACTGACCATAGCCGAGTGCATTACCAATAGCAATGGCTGGCTGACCAAGCTGTAGCTTATTTGAGTCACCTAATGTTGCAATTGCTATATTGCCCTTTGTTTCTTCAGGGATATCACTAAGCTTTACACTGATTACAGCTAAATCATAGTCAGGGTCGGTACCCTTTATTGTGGCAGAGCTTGTTTTTTCATCTGCAAAGCATACGCTTATTTCGTTAGCACCCTCTACAACATGGTTGTTTGTTACGATAAGCAGCTCTTTGTCATTTTCTGAAATAATTATGCCAGAGCCACTGCTTTCTGTTTCGTATTCGTAGCCATTGCCACCACCAAAACCAAATCCGAAGTCGAAAAAGCTTGAATAAGGGTCGCTATATGTTGCAGTTGCTTTAATATTAATAGATACCATTGCTGGCATTACATTTGTAACAACCTTTGAAACATCGCTTGTAACTGCACTTGCGTCTGAATTATTAAGAATAGGAGTTGTAGCTTTTATTGTGCTGTCTGTCTTGCTTTGTGAGCCTACAGAAGAAGTGCCCAGCAGCTTACCACCTGCATAATTAACACCAACCATTGTACCACCTGCTACCAGACCAAAGCAAAGAGCAATTACTATAGCCTTTAACAGACTTTTACCCATACCATTCTTTTTCTTTGGTGCTGGCTGATTTTGTGGCTGTTGTACAGGGTTTGTAAAGCTATCTCCATATGAGGTAGCAGTAGCTGTATTTGCAGTATGGCTACTGTAAGGGTTGCTTTGTGACTGATTATAATAATAGCTTGTCTGTGGCACCTGTGTATATGGATTGTTTGAAGCAGGAGTGCTGTTTGTACTGAAACCTGCTGTATTTGCAGTATCTGGTATATTTACAGAGTTTGCTGTACCTGCTGTATTTGCAGTATCTGGTATATTTACAGAGTTTGCTGTATTTATTATATTGTCTGTACTGTTGGTATTAAGTACATCATTATTTGTTTTATTTGAAAATGCATTATTAAAATTGTTAGCATAAGGGTTCACATAATTATTATCTGACTGTGTATTATCTGAGCCTGTGTAATCAGCTGCTGTTTCTTTTTTGTTAAATTCATCATTAAAATTATTATTCATTATATAATCATTCCTTTCGATAAAATCGGTACATATAAGCAATACATACCTTATATAAATCTCTATTCCCTTTCTACACCTATATATTATTATTTAAAGCTTGAAGTTTTATTGAAAAAATATGTAATTTTCATTTTTAACAAAAAGTTAATACTCTGTATACAGCTTTTCAACATTTACATTTCATAAACAAATTAAAGTGCCTTGTCTTTTTATATTTACTATTAGGATTGTAGCTGATATAATATATATTATAATTCTTATCTGTAAAAAAACAAGGAGATACAAAAATGAGTATATTAAATGTTGAGCATTTATCACACGGCTTTGGTGACCGTGAGATTTTTGCAGATGTTTCTTTCAGACTTTTAAAGGGTGAGCATATAGGACTTATCGGTGCTAATGGTGAAGGTAAATCTACCTTTATGAACATTGTAACAGGTAAGCTACAGCCTGATGATGGTAAGGTTGAGTGGTCTAAGAATGTTCGTGTGGGATATTTAGACCAGCACACAGTTTTAAGTGCAGGAATGACAATAGAAGATGTTTTAAAATCTGCATTTGCTTATCTGTTTGAGCTTGAAGAAAAGATGAACAGCATTTGCGACAAGCTTGGAGAAGCAAGCGAAGATGAAATGACAGAAATGCTTGAGGAGCTTGGTACAATTCAGGATACACTGACTCTGCACGATTTTTATGTTATCGACTCTAAGGTTGAAGAGGTTGCACGAGCTTTAGGACTTGCTGATATTGGACTTGACCGTGATGTAACTGATTTGAGTGGTGGACAAAGAACAAAGGTATTGCTGGCAAAGCTTCTGCTTGAAAAGCCGGATATTCTTCTTTTGGACGAGCCTACAAACTACCTTGACGAGGAGCATATTGTATGGCTTAAGCGTTACCTGATTGAATACGAAAATGCATTTATATTAATTTCTCACGACATACCATTTTTAAACGAGGTTATAAACATAATTTACCACATGGAAAACAAAGAGCTTAACCGTTATGTTGGCGACTATGACCATTTCCAGGAGGTATACGCAATGAAAAAATCTCAGCTGGAGGCAGCATATAAGCGTCAGCAGCAGGAGATAAGCGAGCTTAAGGACTTTGTTGCCCGTAACAAGGCAAGAGTTTCTACACGAAACATGGCTATGTCACGACAGAAAAAGCTTGATAAGATGGATGTAATAGAGCTTGCAGCAGAAAAGCCAAAGCCAGAATTCAGCTTTAAGGCTGGCCGTGCACCAAGCAAGATGATTTTTGAAACAAAGGATTTAGTTATTGGCTATGACGAGCCACTTTCTAAGCCTTTGAATATCTCAATGGAACGAGGACAGAAAATTGCTCTGGTAGGTGCTAACGGTATTGGTAAAACTACATTGCTGAAAAGTATTTTAGGTATTATCCCACCACTTGAGGGTTCTGTTGAGCTTGGTGACAATCTGCTTGTAGGCTATTTCGAGCAGGAAACTACAGGTAATAATTCTACCACCTGTATTGAAGAAATATGGAAGGAAGTCCCTTCTTTGGCACAGTTTGAGGTTCGTGCTACACTTGCTAAATGTGGACTGACCACAAAGCACATCGAGAGTCAGGTAAGAGTGCTTAGTGGTGGTGAGCAGGCAAAGGTAAGACTTTGTAAGCTTATCAACAAAGAAACAAACATACTTCTTCTTGACGAGCCTACTAACCACCTTGATGTAGACGCTAAGGACGAATTAAAGCGTGCTTTACTTGAATACAAGGGCAGTGTGCTTCTGATTTGCCACGAGCCTGAATTTTATAAAGATGTAGTTAACCATGTATGGGACTGTACAAAGTGGACTACAAAGATTTTTTAAAATTTTAAAACAGATGAATTGTAGTTTAGCTGTGAGCTGACGCTCACACCAGTGGCTAGATAGCGAAAAAGTTTATGGGGTCAAGGGGTGAAACCCCTTGCAGGTTTTAAGGACAGAGTCCTTAACGCCACAAGAATATTTAAAAATGCCATTTTCAATGGCATTTTTAGGAAAAACTAGGAGTTAAGGGCGTTGCCCTTAAAACCCACAAGGGCTTTGCCCTTGACCCAAAAGCCTTTAAAAAGGCTTTACCCAAACTTTAAGTTTTGGTTTGTGCGTGTCTTTATGTGACTGCGAAGCAGTCACATAAACTACAATTTATCAATAAAAAAGCTGTAGCAATAAAAGTTCAGTAAACTTTTATTGCTACAGCTTTTATTTTTTTATATTTTTATTTCTGAGTCTTCAGACATCTGATTGTTGTTTCATAATAGCGTGCAGATTTCTACATTATAGTGTCCCATTGAATCAGTTGTTGTAGGACAGTAGTCTATCATACCACCCTTATAAGGTATCTCTACTGTAGTTTCAATACAGTTTGTAAATAATATATGTGTAGCCTCACCTGGTACTTCAAATGCGTATACAGTATCTCCTCTGCCGTCTGTGCCAAGGTTTGCCATTGGCTCACCAGGCCATTCCAACATTTTTCCTGAGTCTGACCAGTAGTAGCAATTCATTACGCCTTCCCAATCGTATCTGTTTGTAAATGTAACAATATTTCTCTTTACAGGCTCTGTTGGTTTTTCTATATAATTCACCTTACCCACATTTGCTATAACTTCATCTGACACTATATATTTCAGAATATATATAGCATCACGCAAATCCACCTTGCTGTCATCATTACCATCAGAAAGTCTTAGCCACAGCTGCGAAGCTTCTGCTCCACCTATGTTATAATTCAAAACAAGTAGAGCGTCCTTAAGGTTTATTGTACCGTTGTTATCTGCGTCACCTATACTTGTACCGTTGAATTCACTGACAGTAAAATCAAGCTTGATTTCGGCATATTCGTTGTTATTGTCTGTTGATGACACTGTAAGTGTATAATCACCTGCCTGATGTGGTACCCATGTAAGGTAGTTTACACTTTTTTGTGATAAAAATCAGACTCGTCTGCCCTTTTACTTACAACATGTACAACCTCGTCTGTATCTGTTTTTTTGATAACACAATCATACATACTAGGTGTTGCACCCCAGTCTATAGCACTTTCAAACTCTGATACAGCAGTAAACTTAACAGAATCACCTACCATAATCTGCTTATCAGGATTTGCTGTAAGTGAAGCAAAATTAAACGGCTTGTCATCTACATGGAAAACATAATTTGCTGTAACTATCTTGTTTGACTGGTCTTTTACATTTACCGTTATTCGGTAATCACCTGTACCTCTCATACCCCAATCCACATAAGATTCGTGGGTATACTCTCTTATTCTCTCTGTGCCATCATTCAATCTTGTCAGCTTAAATTCATATCTGTACGGTGCATAGCCACCCTCTGCTGTAGCTATGTAGGTCATAAGCTTATCAACATCTGGTGTGCTGTCAATTGTAACATCTGCAAATAACGGCTTTGCCTGATTTGCTGTTACATAATGATTAAATCGACCGTCAGTCTGATAATACTTTCCATTATTGTTGTCAACATCGCCATCTGAATCTGTAAAATATAAGGTTGCTTTATCTGGATTTTCTGACTCAATTACAAACTTATGTGTATATCCATATCGCTCAGGATTTTCTTCCATCTTTACTGATTGCCACTTACTGTTGCTTGTTTTGTAGTGTAGCGTTGGATTGTAATATCCACAGTAATAAATTACAATATCATTTATCTCAGATGAAGTGATGTCTACTGTTCTTTCTTCATTTTCCAGTGTAAACGGTGTGAAATTTTGTGGTGTGTACACCTTATTTTCGCCTGCGTCAACAATGGCAACATTTTTCACAGTAAGAGGAGCAAAGTTATTTTCTTTATCTACAAATTTAACACTCCAGCTGTACTCGTGAAAATTTTCACTGCTTATATCTGGTATAACGCTGTTAAGTGCAAATGCCAGTGTGGCGTCGCTTGAGTTTCTTGTGCCATCAAATGCCATACCACCTGCATTAATATAATACTTAGTTGTTGCAAAGCCTACCTCTGTTGCTACTGTACCGTTTTTCTCTGCAATAAGGTAAATATCAACATCTCCTCTGTTAGATGTATTAAGTGTACAGCTTACATACATATCAGAATTATCCTTTACCGGCTCAACATCTATTCTTGCAATAAATTCAAAAATTTTTGTTTTATACCCATAATCAGGTGCACCCTCAACGCTTGAAGAGCCATCGTTCAAAGCATCATAGGCAATCCATATATATCCCTGATTTCCGTAGCTATCTCCCCATGAGTTTGCAACCTTAAACGCACCCATTTCGCCCTCATCTATTCGACAGTTATTGTTAATATCTGTCCAGATATTATCGTTGTAGCCTACAAGTGCCATTCTGTGACCACCCTCGTAGCCATTCTGTGTTATTACAATCTCCTCACCTGCATATTTTTGATTTTCTGGTGCAGCAGGGTCTGGCTGTATTCTTGTTGTTTTCCAGCTTGCTATATAGGTTGAGTATGTAAGGACTTCACCGTTACTCAGTGCTGCTTTTATAGCGTCAAGGTCACTGTCGTCAACAGAGGTAATTCGTGTATTCTCTAAACCAGGCTCATCAAAATACTGGAAGCCTTTTAGTCTGTATTTTAAAGCAGTGCTCCACACATCTTCTGTTGGTGACCATGAAGTAGTATCCTCATCGTAAGGAACAAGCGACATCGGTGCTACACCCTGACCTATCATAACATTATAAACATCGTCAGATATTGCACCAAAATCCATTCCGAAGCTTTGCAGATTATATGCCCATTTAGGAGAGAATGTATTCTCTGCTGTAGTAGGTATATCCTGTGATTTGTTCATTTCGTAGGTAAACTGATAATATGTCTGTGCCCACGCCACACAGGAATTAACCTGTAGCTGATTACCTATTGTTGGAAAATAAATACTCTTGCTATTATCTACACTGCTTGGCAAGCTTGATTTAAGACTGCCACCACTTGGCACCTTATATTTTTTACCAGTCAGCTTATAGTATTCACTTGCTGAATTAATTACGATTATATCATCAGGTCTTTCATATTCAAGTGTACGGTCA
>JAXJDU010000054.1:0-4393 GCA_036301785.1 Acutalibacteraceae bacterium
CAGCAGCAGTATGAAGATATTGATGTAATTAATTCATTAAGAAGAATGAAGGATTATCTCTACTCTCATCCAAAAGCATTAAGACCACTGGAGGCTATGGAAAACAGAGTGCTTATATGGCTAGATTCTGACACTAAAATAACTACAGAGCAAAATGGCACGAAAATGCAATCAAAGCTTGACAGCAAAATCAAACGCCACGCACGCTATGGCACACACGCTTCAAACAAACAGGCTGAAAGCATAATAAATAATATGTATACCGAAAGCACTGCAGATACTACAAGCACAAGCTACAACCACAATACAAATATAAACAGAAATAAAGACAGCACAGCAGATGCATCATACGATATAAGTATGTTTGATTTGTTTGACATTGCAAATATGTAGCTTCTGACTTTGAAATTTAACGGTATAGTGATATAATAATAGTCAGTTATATTTATCGGTAAAATTTGTAATAAGGAGCATTAAAATGGAAAAGGAAATAATCTCTGAAATGAAAAAATATTTAGCACCACAGCTTATTATCGGTGGCATTGTTTTTATTGTAGGCATTATAATGCTTTTAGCGTTTATACTTTTAAAGCCTCTGTTTGGTGTAAAGCCATTTGATGGCTTTGATACCATTATAGGGCTTACATTCTTTTTATCGTTTGGTGCCTCTATTACAGGTGTAATAGAAAAATTCAAGCTTAACAAGCAGATAAAGGCCTTCAAAGAGTCAGGACAATTAAGCAGAGTGTTAAACGATTTTCAATTTGCACAGCCTATGTACAATGGTGGCATTAAGCTTGGCAAGGAGTACATATTTGGCAATAAATGCACAGCTATTGTACGCTATAGCGATATAGCAAAGGTTTATGAATATGTGCATACTACAAATTCTGTTAAAGACCAACGAATTTTAATGGCTGAATTAAAGAATGGCAGGTGTATCAAGCTGTGCTGTTTAAAGGTGTATAAGAACACAAAGGCTGACGAACAGGCTGTTATTGAGGTTATATTGAGGAATAACCCATTGATAGAGCTGGGAGAGAAGGAATCCTGCTAAGCACATAAACGCAAAAATCCCCACACAAAGCGTGTGGGGATTAAAAATCTTAAAGAAAAATTACTTATTCTCTTCGATGTACTTTACTAGGTCGCCTACTGTCTTCAGGTTCTCGATCTCTGTATCTGGAACCTCAACCTCGAACTCATCCTCGATTGTCATTAGTAGATCTACAACATCCAGTGAATCTGCACCTAGATCGTCCTGAATTGTTGTATCTGCTGTGATTGCATCCTCTTCTGCATCGAACTGATCAGCTAGTATAGCTTTTACTTTCTCTAGTACCATAATAAAATTCCTCCTGATTAATAGATAAAAATGTTTTACATCAGCAAGTAAGCTTGTGGACAAAGCCACTCTTTTTTGCTACAATTATTTATAGCAGTTATACTTGCAATGCAATAAAAATTAAGTACAAAATTATATTATTGTTAAATGGCTACTTTGTCAATATAATTTTGGGATTTTTTTAAAATATTTTTCTATATTTATTAACTTGTACTAAAATAATTCGAAATGAGGTTTTTTCTATGTCAAAAAAAGAATACGCAGTTATTGGTCACCCTATTGGCCACACAATGTCTCCGTTTATTCACAAAAGACTTTTCGAGCTTGCTGGCATTGACGCTGATTATTCTGTGATTGATGTTATGCCTGAAAAGCTTGACATTGATTTCAACGAAAAGCTGTCAAGGCTGGACGGCTTTAATATTACAATTCCTCATAAATCGGCAATTATTCCTTATTTATCACAGCTGGACAAAAAAGCTGAAATGTACGGCAGTGTAAACACTGTTGATAAAAACAAAAAAGGCTACACAACAGACCCTGACGGTTTTTTGCAGTCGCTTAAGGCTAATGGTATACCTTTAGATGGTAAGGTTGTTATTATAGGCACTGGTGGTGTGGCAAGAACAATAGCCTTTGAGGCAGCTAAGGCTGGTGCTGACATAACAATAGCAGTACGACCACAATCTATTCACAAGGTTGCAAGCCTTACCAGAGAAATTATGGAAAAGGTTGAACATCCATGTGTATCTACCTGTTATATTGAGCGTCTGGCTAAATGTCAGAGTGAGATTGACCTGCTTATAAACGCTACCCCTGTAGGAATGTACCCTGCTGTTGACGATATGCCTGTTGGCGAGGATATAATCAGCATAAGCAAGGCTGTATATGATGTTGTGTATAATCCACTTGAAACAAAGCTTATAAAAACAGCAAAGG
The DNA here is from genome assembly GCA_036301785.1 of Acutalibacteraceae bacterium. GTDB lineage: Bacteria > Bacillota > Clostridia > Oscillospirales > Acutalibacteraceae > CAG-964. The sequence continues at coordinate 2,285 of JAXJDU010000054.1, forward strand.
CTATGGGCAAAAAAGCTGTGGGTGGTATGGATATGCTTGTATGGCAGGCTGTGGTTGCACATCAGATATGGGACGGCTCTGAATATAGCCTGAAGGATATTGAACAGCTTTGCAAAGACGCAGCAAACAAGCAGGCTGAAATGTTTTAACAAGACGGGTGATTTACATTGAATAATAAAAACATAGTGCTGTGTGGCTTTATGGGCAGTGGCAAAACTACAGTGGGCAAACAGCTTGCTAAAATTACCGGTATGCAGTACATAGACCTTGACCAATATATAGAGGCACAGCAGCAGACAACTATAAAAAGCATATTTGCAGAGCATGGCGAGGATTACTTCAGAGAGCTTGAGCATAACGCTTCTGTAGAGCTTAGCAGAAAAAGCAACTGTATTATCTCTGCCGGTGGTGGCACATTACTTTTTGAGAGAAATGTGTCTGCATTTAAAGAAAACGGTGTGATTGTGCTTTTAGATGTACCACTAAGCAGCATTAAATACAGACTGCGTAACGACCAGAAACGCCCGTTATTACAACGACCAGACAAAGAAAAAGCCATGACAGAGCTGTATAACGCACGGTTACCTTTGTACAAAAAAGCGTCTGACTATACTATAGATGCTTCTAAGCTACCACTTGCTGTGGCTAAGGATATAAAAGCGTTACTTATAAAATAATGCTTCTGGCACATTGAAACTTTATTTATTTAAAGTGATAAATTATTTTTGCTCAAATATATTGACAAACAAATAGTGCAGTTATATAATCTATTTATATTATTACATTTTATGTTTATTTAATCAGGTACGGAGTTATTCGGTATGAAAATTGTTATAGAAAAGCTTAATACAAAAAATTATACATTTTTTGGCAGCTTCAGCAGATATTTTGCTGAGGCTTATTTTGCTTGCAGAATATAACAATAGTAAGTACCCAACAAACCCCTTAACTTATTTTATCGGTTTTAACGGAGCTTACTACAGGCTCCGTTATTTTTTTACAAAAATATATTTCAGAGGTGAATGCTATGAAAATCGTAGAATTTAAAGAAAGTGACCTTGACACAGTTTTTCAGATTCAGCAGGAGGCTTACAAGCCGTTATACGACAAATATCACGATGACGAATTCAGTCCATATATGGAAAGCAAAGAATCAATTCTATATAAATACACAAGACCAGACACAAAGGGCTATCTTTTTATAAAGGACGATATAGCAGTAGGCTCTGTAAGAATAATTCTGTCGCCAGAAACTAAAACTGCCAAGGTGTCTGCGTTAGGCGTGCGTCCACAATATCAGGGTCAGGGCATTGCACAGCAGGCATTATTGGCGATTGAGAAAATGCACAGCGATGTTGAAACCTGGTTTCTTGGCACCATTCTTGAAGAGCCTGGCAATTGCCATTTATATGAGAAGCTTGGCTATAAACAGACTGGTAATACATTTAAGGTAAACGAAAATATGACTTTGGTTGATTACATCAAGTGAGGGTTTTTATATATCAGGTATAGCAGAACGCTATGGTTATTATAGCCTACAGTTGGTTTGTACTTAATTAAAGTATTTTTTAAGGGACACATGTAATGTGTCGGTGTCTTTCTTGCTTTTATATTAAGCTTCAAATTTATACTCTTACAAACTGATTTTTTATAAAATAATTTTTAATATTTATAGTGCTAATCCCGCACGGGGACTTACTTTCTTACAAAAGAAAGTAAGCAAAGATTGCTCGGGAGGGGTTTCGATCCCCCTCCCCAAGACCCCTCCCTAAACGACCAAAGGGGGTCAAGCCCCCGTATGGAATCCCCCACGCTTAGTCAGACCACTTCATACAGACATGAAAAGAGTTTTAAATACTGGTTTGTGCTATTTGATTTTTTGGGGGGTAATTATCATTAACTTAACAAACAAAGGGGGTCAAGCCCCCTTATGGAATCCCCAACGCTTAGTCAGACCACTGCGAACCAAACAATCATAAAAAGGCTTTTACAGTTGGTTTGTTCTATTAGATTTTTGGAGGTAATTATCGTTAAATTTACAAAAGGAAGTGTTGAAATGAAAATCGTTATTGCAGGACTTGGTCTGATTGGTGGCTCTTATGCCAAGGC
>JAXJDU010000055.1:0-9458 GCA_036301785.1 Acutalibacteraceae bacterium
AGCACCAAGCTGTTCAACACGGGTAGCAACTCCAGCCTGCTCGGTTGTTTGTGGGTATGTAACAAGTGGTACCTGATAATAAAGGCTTTCGTTTACGCTGTTCATACCACAATGAGATAAAAATACATCTGCCTTATCAAGTACAGCAATCTGGTCTACATGACTTTTAACTGTAAAGTTGTCTGGTATATTGCCCAGCTTCTTTATATCTATAAGGTTACCCACAGACATAATCACCTGATAGTCGGTATTGGCAAACGCAGAGATACATTTTTTATAAAAATCAAGCTGATTATTTATAACAGTACCCATTGAAATATAAATCAGCTTATCATGCGTTTTCTCGATTTCTTCTGTAACAGGTCGCACAGATGGACCTATAAATGAGTATTTATCAGAGAAGGTTTCGGCACATGGCTGAAATTCGGGTGAGGTATATACAATAGTGTCTGTGTTGTTGTCGTTTTGCAGAATATCTAAAATATTATTTATAGGGTAGCCCTTGTCCTGCAAGCGTTTAAGGCTTTTGTTAACCTTAGGCATAGCAAACAGCATAGAGAATAATTCTCCTATGCCTTTCTTCATAATTCTTGATGAATACTGATTAAACGCAAAGGTGGTTGTTGATGACACAAAAGGGATTCCCTCCTTAAGTGCAACTGCCTTTCCCCATACAGCCATAGAGTCAGCAACTATGCAGTCAGGCTGTAGCTCCTTCATATGCTTGCACACCATATCGTCAAGTGCCAGTGTGGTATCAACAATTATTTCAGTAGAAAATGCAAGGTCCTTGCCTATTCTTGTAGCGTCCTCGGGTGTAAGCTTCTGCTCCATGTCGTAATCATCGCAGGCTACAAATTTTGCACCACGGCTTTCTATTTTCTCTTTGAATTCTTTGTACGAGTAGTATATTACCTCATTGCCACGCTTTACAAGCTCTTCTACAACACCAAGTGTTGGGTTTGTATGTCCATGTGCAGGAATACAAAAGAATACTATTTTGCTCATTATTTTTTGTCCTCACTATCTTTAGATAATTCATTAAAAATATTAGATATATATTTGTCCATCATTTCTCTTGGAGGTATCGCAATGCCTCTTTCAGGGTCGCCAAGCACCAATATTGTATCGCCTGGTTTGATTCCAAGCATATCTCTGCCTTCCTTTGGTATAACAAATTGTCCCTTTTCGCCAATTTTTACAGTCCAAGCATTTAAGCCGTTTGGTGTTTTCTTCATAAAAGTAATTAGCCTCCATAAAGTATGATTTGTATAACTAATCATACTTTATTTTTTAAAGTTTGTCAATATTCTTTTTATTGATTATTTTAATATTGATAATAAAACCTTAAAGTAATATAATTAACATGGTGATAAAATTGAGTAACAATGTAAAAATGATATGCCCTATATGTGGCAAGCCTCTTATAAAAGCAGAAAGAAGCTACAGCTGTGCTAAAAGACACAGCTTTGACCTTGCAAAGCAGGGCTATGTAAACCTGTTGCCTGTGCAGAATAAAAAATCATTGCACCCAGGCGACACCAAAGAAATGCTTGTTGCAAGACGAGAATTTTTAAACAGTGGAATATATATGCCAATATGCAACGCAGTAACCGAAAAATCAGCTCATCTGATGAGTGGCACAGAAAACCCACAGATTGTTGACATTGGCTGTGGAGAGGGATACTATACAACAGCTATAAAAAATGCAGTTGGTGAGTGTAGCTGTATGGGTATAGATATTTCTAAGGACGCAGTAAGAATGGCGTGTAGCAGAGATAAAGAAATTGTGTGGGCAGTTGCAACTGCCGGCTGTTTACCTGTAGAGGATAACAGCACACAGCTGATTACAGCTATGTTTTCTCTTATTTCAAAGGACGAATATACACGAATTCTGAAAAAGGGTGGCTATATAATAGAGGTTATAGCAGGTAATAACCACCTTATAGAGCTGAAGCATATTATTTATGACGAGGTGTATAAGCAGGATAAAAAGCCAGCCTACATAAGTGATAAATTCAAAGAGGTAAGCGTAGAGGAAAGTGAGTTTTCGTTTACGCTTGATAACGCACAGCTTAAAAATCTGCTTATGATGACACCACACCTGTGGAGAATAAAAAAAGAAAACAGAGAAAAGCTGGAGCAGACAGAAAGCCTTACACTTACAGCACACTACTGGATAAGAGTGCTTGAAAAGCTTTGAATTAAATATAATTAAGTGCAAGCTTTACTATCATACAGAATACCACAGTAATACCCAAAGGTGCTACAACCCAGTGTAGCACCTTTATTTTTATGTCTGCAACCTTTATAAGCCTTAATAAAGAAAACCCAGTGTTGAAAATTGCACCAGTATACATTACAATCACAAAGCCAGCCATACCGTATCGGGGAATAAGCAGTATGACGAGTATAACTCTTATAAACGAATCGGCTATATTATATGTAAGGTAATGCAGCTGCTCATTTAAACCCTTAAGCATACCGTCAACTATGCTGTCCATGTATATTACAGGCACAAGCAGTGAAAATATACAAAGGTATCTGCCCACGGTTTCGCTTTTGTAAATCAGCATACCAAGCTCATTGCCGAAGAATGAGAATATAACAGCTATAGGTATAGAGAAAAGCAAAACCAGCTTAATCATGCTTGTGGCTATTCGCTGTATCTGCCTCTGCTCAGACCTTGCGTAAACCTCGCTAAGCTCGGGGATAATCATAGAGGCAACCGAAAACATTACAACAGACGGAAACGCAAGCAACGGCATTACCATACCTGTTACCATTCCGTAATCCTCAAGAGCAGTATGCTTATTATAGCCGTATTTTATCAAGCCTCGTGGTATTGTTGAATGTTCAATTACGCTTAATCCACTTCTCAGGCAGGCACTAAGCGAAACCGGCAACGCAATAAAAATCAGGTGTTTACCCACAGCAAAGTCCTTATCGGATTTTGTCAGCCTTCGGGCAGAAATAAAGTACATAATCATAGAATATACAGCTGTAAGCACCTCAGATACAGTTGCACCAACAGCTACAGCACAGCAGGCATATTCTATACCCTTTGGTGCCATAATTCCCACTAAAACACTGAATACACCCATTTCTATAATCTGCTCAATAAGCTGTTCGCCAGCAGTTACAACAGCCTTACGCATAGCAAAAAAGTAGCCTCTTGCACAGGCAGATATCGCAATAAAGGGTAGGCTTGGTGCAAGTGCACGCAAAGAAATATCTGCCATGCTTTGCCTTAGCACCTTGTCTGCAAAAAAATCACTGCCAAGATACAGCACACTGCCAGCTATAAGGCTTGTGACTATTGCAACCAAGGTGCATTTTTTTACAATGGATTTTACCCTGTTAAAATTACCAGTAGCAACAGCCTCGGTAACAAGTCTGGTAACAAGCAGAGTTATACCCGAGGTAACTGCAGTAACAGCAAAAACATATACAGTCAGAATAAGCTGATAAAGCCCTATAGCCTCTGCTCCTATTGTATTACTCATATAAATTCTGAAAACCATGCATAAGCCCTGTGTTACTACAGATGCACCAGTAAGCACAGCACTGTTTATTAAAAATCTTTTTAGCTTCATTACATCACCTGTTAAATACTATGCAAAGACTGGTGCAAGCTTGCGTATAAAACTAAAAGAATAAAATCTTACAAATTGTAGTTTAGGCGTGAGCTAACGCTCACACCTAAGGAAAGCAAAACGTAAAGTTTAGGTCCACCCTTTTTAAAGGGTGGTGGGTCAAGGGCAACGCCCTTGCAGGTTTTAAGGACAGAGTCCTTAACGCCTCAAGAGTATTTAAAAATGCCATTGAAAATGGCATTTTTAGAAAAAACTATGAGTTAAAGGGTTTCACCCTTTAAAATCCCACGAGGGGTGTTACCCCTCGACCCCACCAGCCTTTGAAAAGGCTGGACCGAAACTTTAAGTCTGGGTTTGTGCAAACTTTTAAGCCACTGCCAAAATGTAAATTTATTTTGACGATGTAAAATATTAGTGCATTTTAATTTCAGATATGCTACAATAAATTAGTATATGTATTTTTATATGTTAATCATATTAATGCGATGTTATATCATAATAAAAATTAAAAACACGAGGTGTTATGATGATTCCTAAAAATATGCACTGTGCAAGATTAAAGCATAGTAATAAAAATCAGCACTGTGGACTAAAGGCGTTTTTGCTTGGATTATTGGTTGCGTGTGCTATATATGTGCCGTTTATGATTTATGACAGTGGTTACTTCTTCTATTATGGCGATTTTAATGTACAGCAGATACCGTTTTATCAACTTATACACGACACAATAAGAAATGGCAATATCGGCTGGAGTCATCATACCGACTTAGGTGCAAATATAATAGGCTCTTATGCGTTTTATCTTATAGGCAGTCCGTTTTTCTGGCTTACACTGCCGTTTCCTAGCAGTGCAGTGCCGTATCTGATGGCACCGTTGCTTATGCTGAAAACAGGCTGTATGTCGTTTACTGCGTATACATATTTAAAACGATATGTGTATAACAAAAACTATGCTGTGCTTGGTGGCTTGCTGTATGCGTTTTCGGGCTTTACTACCTTTAATGTGTTCTTCAACCATTTTCACGAGGCTATGATTATTCTGCCGTTGTTGCTGTGGGCTGTTGATGAGCTTTTCGAAAACAACAGGCTTGGCGTTGTAGCTGTAATGGTGTTTGCAAGCTGTCTTATGAATTACTACTTCTTTGTAGGTCAGGTATTTTTTGTTATTATTTATTGGTTTGTAAAGGTATTTTCATATAGCTACGAGCTTAAAATCAAAAACTTTTTACATCTGATATTCGAGGCAGTGCTTGGACTTTTAGGTACAGCAGTTGTGTTACTGCCTTCAATTTTATGCGTTATGGAAAACAGCCGTGTAAGTCAGGTGCTTGGTGGCTGGGACGCACTTGTATATAACGAATCGCAAAGATATATAAACATACTTACAGCCTTTTTATTCCCGCCAGAGCTTCCTGCGTATCCAACCTTTACACCAGACTCCAACACAAAATGGGGTTCACTGGCTGGCTGGATACCTCTGTTCAGCTTAACAGGTGTAATGGCATTTATGACACGCAAAAATAAGCATTGGCTGAAAAAGCTTATACCAATGCTTGCAGTGTTTGCATTTATACCAATACTTAACGGTGTATTTCAGCTGTTTAATGTACAGTATTATGCACGCTGGATGTATATGCTTGTGCTTATGATAAGCCTTGCAACTATCATTGCACTTGAGGATATAAATATAGAGTGGACAGCACCATGGGTTGCCACAGCAGGCTTAACAGTATTCTTAGCAGGTGCAATAGGCTATATGCCAAGCTATAAAGAAGGCGACATAGGCAACGAGATTTATACATACGGCTTAATGGATGACAAGACTATATTCTGGGTACATTCTGCCATTGCTGTGGGCTGTCTTGTAGTGCTTGCAATTATGCTTAAGCTTACATTAAAGAAGAAAAAGCTGTTGCCAGTGGTAAGTATAGCCTTGGTGTGTGTTATTTCAGCCGGCTATTCAATATATATAATAGGCTGTGGAAAAACTCATGGCTACGATTCTAAAAATTATATGAATGCACTTGTTGTAAACCATAAGGACGACATAAGCCTGCCTGATTCTGAAAATGTCCGTACTGATTTTTACGAAATGATGGATAACTCCGGAATGCATTGGCAGTTGCCTACAATTCAGGCTTTCCACAGTGTTGTGCCAGGCTCAGTAATGGAGTTTTATAACGATGTAGGTGTACAGCGAGATGTAGGCTCAAGACCAAAAGCGTCAGAATATGCAGTGCGTTCATTGCTTTCTACACGCTGGCTTGTTGATTACACCGGTGATGCCGAGAGCTTCTCTGACGATAATGGCGTTACTGCTATGCCAGGCTGGAATTATTACGACAAGCAAAGCGAATTTGATATATGGGAAAATGAATGCTATATTCCTATGGGCTTCTGCTACGATGAGTACATACTGCCTGAAGCATACGATAAGGTCGATGAAATGTTCAGAACAAGGCTTATGCTTAAGGCTATGGTTATTAATGAGGAGCAGGCTGAAAAGTATAGCTTTATAAAGGATAAAATAACAGACGGTAAGAATTATCAGTTCATGAAAACCCAATACATTGAGGATTGTAATAACCGTAAGGCTCAGTCATGCAGTAGCTTTGAATATACCGACGAGGGCTTTGTTGCTGAAATCGACAGAACAAAGTCAGACGAAAATACACTTGTTTTCTTCAGTGTGCCTTATGAACAGGGCTGGACTGCAACAGTAAACGGTAAGCCTGTGGACATAGAAAAGGTTAATGTAGGCTTTATGGCTGTAGAGGTACCGGCAGGTATGGTAAGCAAAATAAGCTTCAGCTATACAACACCAGGCTTAAAGCTGGGTGTAGCAGTTACTGTTGGCTCGGTTGTGGTGTTTGCTGTTTATATGATTATAATAAAGCTTGTTGGTCATAAGCCTTTAAAGAAGGGCAGAAAATACAGAATAGTGAAGAATGAGCTTACCCTTACAGAAAAAGCAAAGCTGAAGGAAAAACAACGAAGCTCAGCAAAGGAATAAACGGAGGTTGCTTTATGGTATTCGGTGAAAAAATACTTGAATATAAAGACGATATACTCAATACGCTTGCACAGCTTATAGCAATAGAGTCTGTGTCTGCATATGGCAATGAAAAGCCACAGCAGGCACTGGAGTATATGCTTGATAAGGCAAGTCAGCTTGGATTATCTACAGAAAATGTTGATAATGTAGCTGGTCATATACAGTATGGCAACGGAGAAAAGCTGTGTGGCGTACTTACACATCTTGATGTTGTGCCAGCTGGCAATGGCTGGAGTACAGAGCCGTTTGCTCTTACACGCAAAAACGGCAGACTTTACGGCAGAGGTATAGCAGACGATAAAGGCTCGGCTGTAATTGCAATGTACTGCCTTAAGGCTTTAAAGGATAATAATATTACTGCAAACAGCAGATTAAGGCTTATTTTAGGCACTAATGAAGAAACAGGCATGACAGATGTACAGCACTATTTTTCAAAAATGCCTTTGCCAGACATAAGCTTTACCCCGGATTCTGATTACGGTATCTGTAATTGCGAAAAGGGAATTTTGCAGTTTGCTCTGACAGGTAAAAACAACAGCAAAATTATAAGCAGTGCCAAGGCAGGCTGTGCAGTTAATGCAGTACCTGACAAGGCAGAGCTTGTATTGTCACAGCCAGTAGGCTGTACACCTGACGAGGATTATCTGAGCGTTGATGGTAATAAGCTTGTTGCAAAGGGTATAGCCTCACACGCTATGGAGCCGCATAAAGGCTTTAACAGTATTTCTCATGCTGTAAATAAGCTGAAAGCAGTATTCAAAAATGAAAATCTGGGCGATTTAGCAGAGTTTATATGCAGATATATCGGTACAGAAACCAACGGTAAGAGTATGGGCATAGCGTGCAGTGACGATGCATCTGGTGAGCTTACGCTGAATCTTGGTGTGCTTGAAATCGACAGTAACACTGCAACAGCCAGAATAGATATTCGCTATCCTGTTACTGCAAGCTATGAAGAAATTACAGATAAAATCAAGAGCCTTGCAGAGGAATATAATCTTGAATATAAGGACGAAAGCCATTTAAAGCCGTTGAATGTTGCACCAGACAGCGACATTATTAAATTGCTCAGCTCAGCATACAACGACATTACAGGTCAGCTTCCTGAGCTTTATTCTACAGGTGGTGGCACATACGCAAGAGCACTTGGCAACAGGGGTGTGGCATTCGGGCCAGTATTCCCTGATGATTATTCAAATATGCACAAGCCTGATGAATCGCTTGATGAGGAGAAATTCTTCCTGCACGCACAAATCTGTCTGCAGGCTATGTACAAGATGTTTACCGGGGAATAAAAATGATATGCTTTAATAAATTTTGGGGTGATTTAAATGAGTGTTGAAAAAACTTTAAAACAGCAGGCAAGAGGTATACTGGCAAAGGATAACTGGCCAAAATCTGTAACAGGCTTTTTATGCGTTTGCTTAGTGCTGGCAATAATATATTCTATGGTTGAAGTTGCAAGCATTTTTATTACAGAGGATATAATGAGCAATCCTGTAAATATAGTAATAATTGTTGCTGCAGCGTTGCTTGGTGGTGTTGCATTTATTCTGCTTTCACCTGTTTATACAGGCTATATAAGATTTATAGCCAACTGCAAAAATAAGAAAACAGGCGATATACAGGATGTATTCTATTATTTAAAAAAGTGCAGATATATAGACACAGTGCAGCTTAACCTTGGTTTGTTTGTAAGATATGCTATGCTGTTTATAGTGTGTGCATTACCAGCTGTAGCTTGCCTGATTTTAATGAAGGTGTTGCCAGATTTTGAGCTTATCTTCAAAATTACTGCTGTGTGGACAGGAATAATCGCAGTGGCAGCGTATTTGCTTGTGTCACGCTTCTGGGTTATGACACAGCTTTTATATGTAGCTGATTTTGACTACATAAAAGAAAGTGAGCTTTACAGGGCAAGCAGATATATTGTTAAAAAGAATCTGGGCAAGGTTATAAGCCTTTACTTCTCTTTTATTCTGTATCTACTGCTATGCTTCTTTGTAATTCCTGTAGTTTTTGTTTATCCGTATTTCAAGCATACTACTATGCTTGCCTATGCATATATGTACGAGATAGAAATGGCTGACCCACAGTCACCTTATTTTAAAGAGAATAAGACTGCACAGCCTGCTACAGCTGAGTCAGAGGTTGCTGATAACACCGAAAATGCTGACACAGTAGCACAGCCTTTGCCAGAAAAAGAGAAGACAGAGGGAATAACTGTAGAATCAGCTGAAACAAGTAACGAGAAAACAGAAGAAAATACAGCAGAATTTGATAATAATTAACAAACAAATTAAAATAGCTTTATTCCTGATTAAAATAGTGCTATAATAATTAGGTATAATGTACAATAGGATTGCTATGCTATCCTTGTATAACATATTGTAATAGGTGGGCAGATTGTGTTAGTTTCATTGTGTGTTATTGCCTTTAATGAAGAGGCTTTTTTAGATAAGCTTTTTGACGAGATAAACAGCCAGACCTACAGCCACAGCAATGTTGAGGTTGTGCTTGTGAATAATGGCTCATATGATAAAACAGAAGAAATTATGCAGCGATTTGCCGACAGCAGTGATTTTTACGATGTTAAGATAATTAACATAGAAAGAAATAATCAGGCAGCAGGCTGGAATACAGCGTTGCTTAATGCCACGGGTGAAATAATTATAAAGGTAGACGCTCACGCAAAAATTCCTGAGGATTTTGTGCAGATGAGCGTAAAGGGTATAGAATCGGGTGAAGCTGTATGTGGTGGTGGCAGACCAACCCTGCCGGTGCAGGACAAGCCGTGGGATAATACA
>JAXJDU010000056.1:0-4172 GCA_036301785.1 Acutalibacteraceae bacterium
ATATATAGATAACCTTCGTGAAACAGGCATATCACAGGCTGATTTTGAAATTGCAAAAAAGGCTGTATACGGTGGAGGTGTTTCGTCACTTAACCGTAACGAAACTATCGCTAACATGATTATAGACAGCGATTTTGCTGGCAGAGAGATATTCAGCTATATAGAAGATGTAAAGGCTACAACCCTTGAGGATGTAAATAAAAGACTTTTAAAGCAGCTAGACAGCACAAAATCTTCATTGTCGGTAATTTTACCACTTGAGTAAGGAGGAGATAATTAATGAATGTTTCATTTCCGGGTTTAGGTATTAACTTAGAAATAAGCAGACAATTCGAGCTATTCGGCTTGAATATTTATTGGTATGGTGTAATTATAGCACTAGGTTTAATTCTGGCGATTGTATATGCGTCATTTAATTCCAAAAGACTTGGTGTAGACCCAGACAGGCTTTTAAACTGTGTTATAGTTGGTATAATCACAGGTATACTTGGTGCAAGAGCATACTATGTGCTTTTCAACTGGGATTATTATGGCGAAAATCTTGATAAGATACTCGCTATTAATGAGGGTGGACTTGCCATATATGGTGGTATTATAGGTGCACTTGCTGGTGGTCTTTTAGTAGCAAAAATTCAGAAAATGAATATCCCTGCTGTTCTTGATATTGCTTCAATCGGCTTTTTAATCGGTCAGGGTATAGGCAGATGGGATAACTTCTTCAATCAGGAGGCATATGGTACCGAAACAACCTTGCCATGGGGTATGGTAAGTGAGGGTACAAATCATGTAATAGTACATCCTTGCTTCCTTTACGAGTCTTTATGGTGCTTGCTTGGTGTGGTGCTGCTTCATCTGTTTTCCCGTTCAAAGTACAGAAAATACAGTGGACAGATAGGCTTGCTGTATCTGGTATGGTATGGTGCAGAAAGAGCAATAGTTGAGGGCTTGCGTACAGACAGCCTGCTGTTACCGAACACAACCCTGCGTGTATCACAGCTTTTATCTATACTTATCTGTGCATTAGGTGTTACATTGCTTGTTGTATTCTATAAGAAAAAGTATGATGTAATTGCTGTATATTCAGCAACAGCAAATATACAACCAGCTGTAGCTAAGGCTGAAGCAAAAGCAGAACCAGAAGCTGAAGAAAAGCCACAGGTAAAAGCAGAGACTGCCAACAACGAGATTAAATCAAACTCTGATAAATCAAAAAAGAAAAAGCAGGACAAAAAGGATAAGAAGTTTGTGGTTGACATCAATCCTAACGAATTATACAAAGAAAAGGCTAAGAAAAAGTCTGAAGAAAAGCCTGTAGAAAAAGCTGACGAAAAGCCAGTAGCAGAAAGCGACAGTCTTGCAAAAACAGATGATACAGCTGACGAAGAATTTTTTGATATCAGCCAGATAGGAGCTTCGGACAGTGATTCTTCACAAGAAAACATCGAAAAAGAAATAGATAATATTTTAAAAGGTCTTAATAAAAAATAAAGTATATTGCATATAATAAAAAGGAGAATAATTATGGCTAATATTATTGACGGTAAAGTAGTATCTGCAAGCGTAAAGCAGCAGGTTGCAGACGAATGTGCAAAAATTTTCGCAGAAAAGGGAATCAAGCCAGGTCTGGCTGTAATCATCGTTGGTGATGACCCTGCTTCAAGAGTATATGTAAACAACAAGAAAAAGGCTTGCGAGCTTGTAGGCTTTATCTCAAGAGAGTATGCTATGCCAGCTGAAACTACTCAGGAGGAGCTTATGACTCTTGTGAATGAGCTTAACGAGGATAAGGAGATTAACGGTATTCTTTGCCAGCTGCCTCTGCCAAAGCACCTTGACGAAAAAGCTGTTATCGAGGCTATCTCACCACAAAAGGATGTAGACGCATTTCACGCTGTTAATGTAGGTAAAATCATGATAGGTGACTTCGACTTTTTACCTTGTACACCAGCAGGAGTAATGGAGCTGCTTGCTTATTACGATATTGATATCTGTGGTAAAGAGTGTGTTGTGCTTGGTAGAAGTAACATTGTAGGTAAGCCAATGAGCATGCTTTTACTACATAAAAATGGTACAGTTACAGTTTGTCACAGCCGTACAGCAAACCTTAAAGAGGTTTGCAAAAGAGCAGATATTCTTGTGGCAGCTGTTGGTATTCCTAAGTTTGTTAAGGCAGACATGGTAAAAGAGGGTGCAGTTGTAGTTGATGTTGGTATAAACAGAGATGAAAACGGCAAGCTTTGTGGCGATGTTGATTTTGCAGATGTAGAGGCTCTTGCTTCTTACATTACACCAGTGCCAGGTGGTGTTGGTCCAATGACAATTGCAATGCTTATGAAGAACACTCTTACAGCATTTAAAATGCAGAACAATCTTTAATAATAAAATAAACACATAATATTCTTTAATAGTAAACACCATTTAAAATGCAGAGCTTTTATTTATTTTTTGTACTTGCTTTAATATTGTATCCACACACAGCAACAGCCTGTAGCAGTGCAGTAGCTATACAGTACAGATTATCACTGAAGCTGTTATAAGTTTTAAATGGTGTTTCGTGCGACTGTTTTTAATACATTATTAATTTATTTGGAGGCTAAGGTAATGACAAAACCAAAAACAGGTGTTGGTGTAATGAAGGATATGAACACAAAACATAAAAAAAGCACTCTTACAGTATTTTTGGTGATAAGATTTCTTATAGTGGTAGAAATTGTTCTTGCTGTGTTTCGTAAAGATTATCATAGCGTGTTTATTTGTGCTTTATCGCTTGTGTTGATGATTTTACCAAGTATTATCGAGCACAGACTGAATATAGACCTGCCTGATACGCTGGAAATAATAATATTCTGTTTTATATTTGCAGCCGAAATACTTGGAGAGATAAACAGCTTTTATATCCGTGTACCACATTGGGATACAATATTGCACACTATGAACGGCTTTCTATGTGCTGCCGTTGGATTTGCTATGGTAGATTTTTTTAACCGTACAGAAAAATTTTCCATCAGGCTGTCACCACTATATCTGGCGATAGTAGCGTTTTGTTTTTCTATGACAATAGGTGTGCTTTGGGAATTTTTTGAATTTTGCTGTGACCAGATTCTGGGTCTTGATATGCAAAAGGATTACATAATAAATACAATCAACACAGTTTCGCTTGACGCTACAAGGACAAATACAGTTGTAAATGTTGCAGATATCAAGGATATAATAATAGTGCACAGCGACGGTACACAGCAAAGGCTGGGTGTTGGTGGATATATTGATATAGGAATTATCGACACAATGGAGGATTTATTCGTAAACTTTGTTGGTGCTGTAATATTCTCTGTAATCGGTTATTTTTATGTTAAGCAAAGAGGAAAGCATAAATTTGCGTCACATTTTATCCCTGTAGTGCTTGAGGATGTTGATACAAATATCGAAATTAATATTGATGTTGACATCGATATTATAAACAACAGCGATGAAGCTGATAATGATACACCTGATAACAGCGATAGTGCAGAAATAGCTGAAGCTGATACAAAGAATTAAGCTGCAATCAGTAAATCTGTAAGCAGTAAGATAAGATTATAATAACGCAAAATAAATGCAGGCAATGGCGATTACGCTGTTGCCTGAGAAGTAAATAACAATGGAGCCCCCCTTTATATCAGGCTTGTGAATAAAATAAGAGAAAAAATTTAATAAAAACGGACAAAACAACCAGTTTTTTATGCGAACTGGTTGTTTTTTGTATAGACAAAGCAATACTAAGGTGTTATAATAATATTCAACAATATTTCGTTGTGTAATTTAGAAAAATTGGTTATAATCGCTATAAAATTATGAATATAAAAATAATAAGGGGTAATCTATATGGACAGAAGAACCGTTAAAAACTTTCTTGCAGCTACTAATGCAGAAACTTTGAATGTAAGTGATTTTGAAAATAAACAGCTTGAGAACTATACATCGTTTACATTTGGTGAACTTGCAGGTTTAGGTGCAGTTTTTAGTAATTTACCTGCTGCTTTTTCATCAGTTGTACAGGCAGCTAAAGGACCCAGAGTTTTATATGAAGCAACATTTCCAGTAGCAGGAAAGCTTGCACAGGCTAAGGATGGCAGTGGATTTTTAGGTACTATTCTTGGTAAAAAAGGCTTTGCTGGTCAGGCTAGGTTTAACCC
>JAXJDU010000057.1:0-20471 GCA_036301785.1 Acutalibacteraceae bacterium
AACTAGAAGTTAAAGGGCGTTGCCCTTTAAAATCCCACGAGGGGTGTTACCCCTCGACCCAACCACCCTTTAAAAAGGGTGGACCTAAACTTTACGATTTTTTTCTCTTCAGGTGTGAGCGTTAGCTCACAGCAACAAATCCCAATTTGTCTGTCCCTGACCATTCATCAACATTTCCACATATAAAAAATACAGCTACTGCATAATTTGCAGTAGCTGTTATTTTTACACGCTTGGATTATTTACTGTACCTATAATTATAGGTGCGTTGCTTTCGTTATCTATTACAGCGTAAAGGAATGGTCTGTTAACCTTAATGCTCTCGCTGGCTTTCTGGCTGTTAGGAGTTGGATTTTCAATCGCTAGCTCAGTAGACACGCCATTTCTGCCTACCTTTATGGCTACATTCTGTGTAAAGTCATTTACATATGTTCCATTAACAAAAGCCTTGTCAAGCTTTGCGTCAGCTGTAAACAGATCTTCTATACCCAGTGCAATAAGAGTATCTTTAACGCTTGTGCTGCTGCTTACAGAAAATTCAGGCATGCTTACAGTTGCAAAGCTTGTAGGTGAAGCACTTCTTGCAAGGTCAACCAGGTTTTCTGTTTTCAGGTCAGCAACATATTTTTCAAGAGTTGTATCCTCATCTGGCACTACACAAAGCAGCTTACAAGGTGTGTTTTTCATATCCTTGATAAAGCCTGTTGCATTCTCTACAGTAAAGGCTCTTTCTACACTTGTAAGGTAGGTTGCCTGTACCTTCTTGCCATCGTTTGTTGTGAAGTCAGCTGTTGAAATATTATCTTCTCCATATCCATACAGCCAATTATCACTAAGTGCAACAGAAGAATCAAGATAAACCTTATAATCATTCTTAACAGCTATTGCGTCAGCAGGGATAAGATTCATAGAGTTATCTTTTATAAGATTGCTTATAAGCAAAGGCGTTTTTGCATCTGCAAAATCTGTTCTGTACGCAAAAATATTATAGTAGTTATCATATTTCTGCAAAAAGCCTCTTTTAGGTGAAGCTGCTTCTGCCACCCACATAGAGTTAACATTGAACACACCTACGCTTTCGGTGTTAAAAAAGCTCATTCTCTGTGTAAGGTATGCTGCACACTGGTTGATATCCTCTGTAGTATATGTGGTTTTTCCCAGATACTTTTTGATTTGTTTAAGAGTATCGCCAGATGCTCCGTTTTCTATAGCAGAAAGATTCAATGTAACTGCCACAGGTGCAACAGCTGTATTCTTCATAGCGTAATCCTCTGCTTTAAGCAAACCTAAAGCAAGTGTGGCATTTTTATTTATATAGTTATCATATATTTCAGGAGAATTTGTTTCTGCTTTAAAATCATATTCCGGTGCAGATTCACTCTTTTGCACAGTTGCCATAAGGTCATTTGCCTTGTCTACTCTGTCTGGCAGCTGCTTTTCACAGCTGCAAAGGCATATTGTCAGCGAGCTTGCCACCAATACAGTTGCTATACATTTTCTCAAAAAGTTATTCTTCATTATTTTTCTCCATGCTTTCTTCGTTTATATTTATTTTCAACTGGTCATACATATCCACCATACTGCCACTGGCCCATTTACCTTTAACAGCGTATTCCTTCACAAGCTTCTCGGCCAGCTCTATAATTCTGCCTGCTGAGTTTTCACGGTAGTTATGCTGGCAAGCCTGCTTCATCTCTTTCAGCTTATCAGGATTCATCAGCAAATCATGTACAACCTTACCACTGTTTTTCTTTGGCAGACGCACAGCCATATTATTGCGTTCAAGATAAACAGCGTTGTCTTCCTCCTGACCAGGGTATGCCTTAAAAATTGCCATAGGCAATGTAGAGGCAATCGCCTCGCTTACTGTCAAACCACCTGGCTTTGTTACAATAAGGTCTGCTACATACATATATTCATTTATGTTGTCTACAAAATACAGAAGCTTTGTTGGCTTTATACCATGACGACCAGCGTACACCTTGTTAGACTCTCTGTTTTCGGTGATTGTATCATCCTCCGAGAAGCTTTCGTCTGTATAATCATCATACAAGCCCTGTTTCAGGCTTTCGTCATTTTCTTCGTAGGTTTTATCAAGCATTGCGTCAAACTCATCAAACAATCTTTTATTCCTGCCTGTTACTACAATAACCTGAAAATCTGTGCTTGTTTCAACTATATCACGGTAGATTTTAAATATATCCCTTACGCCAAAGCTACCAGCCATAAGCAACACTGTCTGCAAATGTGGATTAAGCCCCATTTTCTTCATAAGCTGTTGCCTGCTGTGCTTGTTATAAAATACAGGGTCAATCGGTATTCCACTAACCTGCACATCTTTTCTGTTTACTCCAAACTGTTCAAGTGCCACAACGGTTTCTTCGTTAGAAACAACATACTTGTCAACACCCTCCTGCACATACATAATATGTGGTGCAAAATCAGTTATCAAAGAAATTATAGGTATATTCATTTTATATTTTATTTTAAGTGCAGACGCCATTTCTACACAAAAAGCGTGCACACCTATAATAACATCGGGTCTGAATTCTACCACAAGTGGTAAAAGTCTTCTGGCAAAAAGCTTCTGAAATTTCGTTGCAAGCTCTGTTACCATAGTATCCTTATTTGTGCCGTTATACACAGCACCATAGAAAGCAGGTATTACTTTTGCCATAACTTCATAGCCTTCTGACACAGTTTTATTATATAAATGTCCTATTTCTTCAAGAGCATCAACAACTCTTATAACATCATTAGGTCTGTTAGTTTCTATATATTTCTTCATCGCAGCAGATGTTCTCATATGTCCTCCACCTGTTGACGCTGATAAAATCAAAATTCGCAAAATACACCCTTCTTCCATAAGTAACATTATCCAGAATAATTATATCACACCACTTCGACCTATTGCAACCAAAAAGAACAGCTATAAAGCTGTATAATTGTAAACATTCCATTAAAAACCCGTTTATCAATACTATCTATAGTGTTAATAATGTGGTGTCACTTTAATACTTTTGTAAGAAATTTGTAGCATTTTTATTAATGATTTTTCTCATTAGTTATGTTATAATGTTTTTGTATAGCTAATAATTATTAAAAGAATTTAAAGTAAAACAAATATGTGTGTTTATAATCAAGGAGTTACTACTATGGAAAACGAAAACAATAAAATAAACACTACCACCCCACAAGCAGAGGATAAAGGCTCCGAAACAACTGCAAACAAAACAGCTGAGGCTGCCAAAAAAGCTTTAAGCGAGGAAGAATCAAAAAAGGTAATGCAGGATATAGACGCTCTTATAGCAGAGGTTCGTATGCAGACAGAGCTACCTGAAAATACCACATCAACAACCACTGCAAAAAGCACACCTGTTACACAGGCACAGCCTGAAAGCAACAGCGACGAAGATGAAATGGTAGATATAACAGAGCTTAGTGCTACATCTACATTCCCTAAAATTACTGTTTCACCTGCACCATCTGCTAAAAGCACACCAGTGCAGTCTGCTGCTAAAAATCAAAGCAAAAAAAATATTAATTCTGAAGAAGTTGCAAGCAGCACAAAGCCAGAAAAGAAAAAAAGCAACCATTTATTTGCTAAAATCTTCTGTGGCCTTCTTACAGCTGTATTATTAAGTGGTGCAGCCTTTTACTATATGTACAGATATGTACCAGAGATTATACCTGTTGCAGCTACTGTAAATGTACCAGGTGGTATTGTAAAGCCACCAGAAGAAAAGGTTGTATTCTTAAAAGGTATACAGGTATCTGGCGTTGAAATAGGTGGTAAAACACTGGAAGAAGCAAAATCTCTGCTGGCACTAAGAGGTACATCTCTTTTACCACAGATAGGACTTACAGTTAACTATAACGGTCAGGACCTTAGCTACAAAAATGACGACTTTGAATTTACATACGACCTAAACGCAGCTATCGAAAAGGCATATAATTATAACCAAGAGGTACTTAACGCTGGCTTTAACGATATTATGTCCAAAGCCCCTACAGATACAAGTGCTGTTGTAGACACAGCAGCAAGCTCTGTAAACTTTAACATCGACTACAAGGTTACACAGTCATCTGTAAGAAAGGTTGTTAAAAGAGTTGCAAAAGAGGTTGATAACCCTTGCGTTGAGCCTCATGTTTCTAAATTCAGCACATCACAGGCTAAAAACTCTAAGCGATACACCTTTAAAGAGGGTACCGAGGGTACTGTAATAGACCAGGACGAGCTTATTACAGCAGCAATGGAAGCCTTTAACAATGGCGAAACAGATGTTATTCTTACCGGTACAGGTATTGCTGATAAACCTAAGCTGAAGATGGCAGATGTTAAAAAGGCTACAAAGCTTATCGGTAAATTCAGTACATATTCAACCAACACATACAACGCTAACCTTAATATGGCACAGGCACTAAAGGCTATTAACGGTACTATTCTTGAGCCAGGCGATACACTGTCATTTAACGAGTGTACAGGTGACAGTAACCAGACCTCTAACGGATACTACTACGCAGGCGTTATTGCAAACGGTGCAATGACAACTGGTGTTGGTGGTGGTATATGCCAGACTGCTACTACACTTTATAACGCTGCAATAATGGCTAATATGGAAATAGTTGAGCGTGAGCCTCATTTATGGTGCTCTTACTATGTATATGGTGGTCTTGATGCAACTATCGACTGGGGTAACATCGACCTGAAGCTGAAGAACAACACTGATTATCAGATGTTCTTCAGATGCTGGATGGACGGTACACAGCTTAATGTAGAAATATATGGCTATCAGTCACCTGATTTTGACGAGGTAAGAACAGAAACAGAGCTAGACTGGTACACAAGTGATTCATATGGATATAACTCATACAGAGTATTCTATAAAAACGGTAAAGAGGTATCCCGAGAAGACCTGCCTTATTCTGTGTACAGCTTATCAAACGGTGGTGGCATAAGAGGTGCTGACCCTGGTGATGTTTCAAGAAAGCTAAAACAGCCAGAATAATACACTTGCAAGCAATAAAGCTCTCACACAATGTACAGTGAGAGCTTTATCTTTAATTTATATATAACGAGGATTTAAGATGAATCAATTTTATAAAAGTAATACTGATGCTGCTGTTGGAAAAAGCACTGAACATCAGGGCAACTCAATTTTTTTAAAACGAGTATATTTAATTATATCGCTGATTCTGCTGATTGCAGGTACAGCAATTTTCATACTGGAAATACCACGCTACAACGAATATAAAGAGCTGTCTGATGGTGGTTGCTGTACACAAGGCAAAATAACAAGCGTAACCAGAGAGTACATTGATACACACGAAGAAGAAACTGATGTAAAATACCATATACAGGGAAGCTACACCGTTGACGGAGAAAAATATAATTTTCAGATTGAAAGTGACAAGCCTGCGAAAAAGGGCAACAGCATAAAGCTCTTTTACGAGGAGGATAATCCGTCACACTATGTACAGGAGAATTTCCCTATAGATAATTTTTTATGCGGCTTTTTTTGTATCGGTATTTCTGCTCTGACAGGCTATTTTTCATACAAACCACCTGTCATAAAAAAAGAGAATCAATATAACCACTGATTCAATACATATGAGGATTTTAAGGAGAGGCTAAAAATGGACAACTATAACAACACAAATTATCCACAACAACCCAACAACAATTACAATCATACCCCTGACTACAACAGTAATCAGAACTACAATCAAAATCAGAATTATAACCAAAGCTATAACCCAAACCAGAACTATAACCAAAGCTATAATCCAAATCAAAATTATAACCAGAACTACAACCAAAGCTATAACCCAAACCAGAATTATAATCAGAACTATAACCAAAGCTATAATCCAAACCAGAATTATAATCAGAACTATAACTCTGTTGCTGAAAAACCAGCCAAAAAAAGGCAAGTGCTTCATCTATACTTATGATTTTTGGTTTGTATATGGTGATAATCAGCCTGTTTTTTACTGCCGGAATGGTTCGTGAGAAGCTCCATTACCACAACATGGTCAACAACGGAATCTCTGTATATGCTGAAGTAACAGATACCACCTATTCAACCAAATCAAGCAGCTATCACACAGGTAAAGGTGGCAGAAGCTCGGGTAAATCAATCTACTATCATATATATACTGTATACGAGGTTGATAATCAGGAATACCCTATCGAATTCAAAACACAGTCTACCAAATTCTTAGATGATAAAACTTTGCATATTTTCTATCAGGACGGCGACCCTACAAAATATGTTGTAGAGGGTGATTCCGGTGGTCCTGTTATAGTAATGTTTATACCTTTGGGTATAGGTGCCGCACTGGCTATAGCAGGCTTTAAAAAGCATCGCGATGAAAAGGACCTTAAGGCTATGGGTTTGCTGTAAACATATATCACCATACATAAACGACTGCTGAAAATCAAAAGTACTGTCTGCTTTTCTATAAGGTGTGACTTTCTTTGTTGAAAAAACTCAAGGCAAAAATCCCCCTGTACTTTTCACTCAAACAACCACCTGCCCAGAAATAAAAACAGTACTTTCTTTTTTAGCAAGTCCTTAAACTAAGCAGAAAAGAATAAATATAACCACTGGCTATTAATTTATATGAGGTATTTAAAGGAGTACAAAAATGAATTATCAAAACCACAACCCACACTATGACCGTAATACATACACAAGCTCTTCAGAGAAAAGCAGTAAAAGCAGCCCTGGCTCAATTATAATTATGGGCTTATTCTTTCTGATAATAGGTATATTTCTTACTGTTATACAGGTAAGCGATCGTATGGAGTATAATAACATTGTAGATGACGGCAATTCAGTATTTGCTCAGATAACAGATGTTGATCGCAGAACCTCTACAAGCACTCGCAGAACAAGCAGTGGCAGACGCAGAAAAACAACAAAGACCTATTATTATGTAGACGCTGTATACGAAGTTGACAATACACAATACCCTATCAGCTTCAAAACCAAGTCTGCCTCTTACAGCGAGGGTGGGCAAGTACAAATTTTCTACGAAGACGGTAATCCTGCAAACTATGTCAGAGAAGGCGATGACGGTGGTTCACTCTGGGGTGGTATTGCATCTGGCGTTATGGGTATAGTAATGACTATAGTAGGCTTTAAAAAGTATCGTGACGAAAAAGACCTTAAGGCTATGGGCTTGCTGTAAACAAACACAAAAGTGCAAACTCCTTTTACAAATAAGGCTATTTTCACACAAGCCAGCTACCGAACAAAAAGAAAATAAATACAGTTCGCTACAAATAATTTAATATACATGAGGATTTTAAGGAGAAGCTAAAAATGGACAACTATAATAACACAAATCATTCACCACAGCCTGATAACAACCCAGCCCCTACCCCACAGTCAGACTTCAATCAGAATAACGGCTACAGACCTAATTCTGAATTCAATCAGGGTAACGGCTACAGACCTAATTCTGTGTTCAATCAGGATAACGGCTACAGATCTAATTCTGTGTTCAACCAGAATAACGGCTACAGACCTAATTCTGAATTCAACCAGAATAACGGCTACAGACCTAATTCTGAATTCAACCAGAATAACGGCTACAGACCTAATACTGAGTTTAATCAAAATAATAATTTTTATAACCCAGCTACATACAACAAGTATAATAACAGCTATAACAGTGACCATAATTACAACCCACACAACGAGCAGAACAATGCAACCACAACAACAAAGAAAACCAGTGATTCATGGCTTTTTATAATTGTAGGCCTGATATTTATGGTGATAGGTACATTACTTACTCTGCAGCAGATAAATGACCGTACCAACTACAACTATATGGTAGAGCACGGACAGTCAACCTATGCTGAAATAACAGATATTCAGCGTAAAACAACCAGAAGCAGCAGTGGAACAGGCAGAACCAGAACAAGCTCTACAAAAACCTATTACTATATTGACGGTATATACGAAGTTGACAATCAGCAATATACTATGGAGTTCAAAACACAGACTTCCAGCCATTATGTAGGAGAAAGTATAAAGCTTTACTACGAGGTTGGCAATCCATCAAACTATGTAAGAGAAGGCGACGACGGTGGCTCAATTATATTTGGTATTATATTTGCTTCTATGGGTCTTTTAGCAGCTTTAGCAGGTATTAAAGACTATCGTGACAAGAAAGCTCTTAAAGCCATGGGATTATAAAAGCAACAGATTAATATTGATACCTCAGATAAAACTTAAAAGGCTCTCACAGACACAAGCTGTGAGAGCCTTATTTTTATGCTTATTAATTTATCAGTTTTTCAAGCTCTGCATAGGTGCAGGAATTCTGCCACCACGGTTGATAAACTTAGCAGGAGATTTCATATTAACCTCCATTACAGGGCCTTCACCAAGCAATCCACCAAAGCTCAGCTCGTCACCAGGCTTTTTGCCGATAGCAGGAATTACTCGTACAGCTGTTGTCTTTGAGTTAACCATACCAATAGCTGCCTCGTCTGCAATAATAGCAGAGATAACCTCAGCTGGTGTATCACCTGGAATATTAATCATATCCAAGCCTACTGAACATACAGCTGTCATAGCCTCCAGCTTATTAAGAGTTAAACAGCCTGATCTTGCTGCGTCTATCATTCCGGCATCTTCTGTAACAGGAATAAATGCACCTGACAAACCACCAACATGAGATGAAGCCATTACGCCACCCTTTTTAACTGCATCGTTAAGAAGGGCAAGAGCTGCTGTTGTACCAAAACAGCCACACTGCTCCAGTCCCATTTCTTCAAGAATATGAGCAACAGAGTCACCTATTGCAGGTGTAGGAGCAAGTGAAAGGTCTACAATACCAAATGGCACGCCCAGTCTTCTTGAAGCCTCCTGTGCAACCAGCTGACCTGTTCTTGTAATTTTAAATGCTGTCTTTTTAATAAGGTCAGCAACTGCTGAAAGGTCGCAATCGCCACACTTTGCAAGTGCTGCACGAACAACACCAGGACCAGATACACCTACATTTATCTCGCAGTCTGGCTCACCAGGGCCATGCATTGCACCAGCCATAAATGGGTTGTCCTCTGGAGCATTACAGAACACAACAAGCTTTGCAGCACCAATACAATCTCTGTCAGCTGTAAGCTCGGCAGTCTGCTTTACAATTCTACCCATCATCTTTACAGCGTCCATATTAATACCAGCCTTTGTGCTACCAATATTTACAGAAGCACAAACATGGTCTGTAATAGACAAAGCCTCTGGAATACTCTCGATAAGTGCATAGTCACCATCTGAAAAGCCCTTTTGTACAAGTGCAGAGTAACCACCAATAAAGTTTACACCAACAGTGTTTGCAGCACGCTCAAGAGTTTGTGCAAACTTAACTATCCTCTGTGTCTGGCAGGCAGACGCTACCATACCTATTGGTGTAACAGAAATTCTCTTGTTAATTATAGGAATACCATACTCAGACGAAATATCCTCACCTGTTTTTACAAGATTCTGAGCATATCTGCAAATTTTGTCGTAAATTTTAATACAAGCCTTATCGATATCATCATCAATACAGCTTAGCAGCGAAATACCCATTGTAATTGTTCTTACATCAAGGTTTTCGTTGTCAATCATATTGATTGTTTCGATAATTTCATGTGAATTTATCATAATATGTTGCCTCCGTTATATTCTGTGCATAGAATTGAAAATATCCTCGTGCATAATATGGATTTTCAAGCCCATTTCTTCGCCCAGCTTGTCAAGCTTTGTTGACATTTCGGCAATAGTTTTTTTAGATTCGCTCATATCAACAAGCATAATCATAACAAACATTTCCTGAAGTACGCTTTGAGTAACCTCTGAAACACTTATATTTTCCTCTGCACACGCTGAAGAAACCTTTGCAAGAATTCCTACTGTATCCTTACCTAAAACTGTTATAAAAGCACGCATACAAAATCCTCCATAAAAAATACTTATATTAAATTATCTCTTATTTTTATCAAACTGTCAATACATAACAGAATATTTATAATTATCAAAACAGCATATAAATCAACAAACTGTGATTTACACGCTGTTTTGCACTTATTCCTGCAAAGCCTTTATCTCTGCCATAGCTTCATCATCAAATTTTTTATCCTTAAAATAGTAATTGATATCTTCATCAGTGATTTCTCGTATAACTCTGCAAGGATTACCTGCTGCTATTACATTTGCCGGAATATCCTTTGTAACCACACTGCCAGAGCCTATAACCGTATTATCGCCAATTGTTACACCTGGATTTACAACAGTATTTCCACCTATCCATACATTATTACCTATTTTAACCTTTGCACCATATTCATAGCCCGAAGCCCTTGCCACAGGGTGAACAGGATGACCAGCTGCATAGATAGCCACATTAGGTGCAAACAGTACATTATCACCAATCTCTACCTCTGCCACATCAAGAATAGTACAGTTATAATTAGCAAAAAAGTTTTTTCCGATATAAATATTAAATCCATAATCACAATGGAATGGTGGATTTATAAAGATATTTGTTTTATCCCCTTTAACAAGTCTGTTTACTATTTCGCTGATTTTTTCAAAGTCTGAAATATCAGTATTATTAAGCTCCCACAGCAGCTTTCTGGTTTTTCTTTGCTCATCAAAAACCTCTTTATCCGACTTATATGCCATACCTGAATTTCTGCGTTCTATCTGAGTCATAAGTTTAACCTCCATCAGTGTTGATATATTCATCATAAAATCGCACTACACAGAATACCTCTCTGTGTAGTGCTTTGTAATTACTCTGCTATAAGCTCGTCAGCAAGCTTTTCTATTTGCTGTACAGAAGCTGCATTAAGTGATGACTTTATAGTTACCATTGTATCGCAAAGGGTAATGTTCTTCATCCCCTCAAAATATTCCTTCATCTTTTTACCAGCCATTGGTGCCCATGAGCCATTCTCTATAACAGCAACCTTTCTGTTCTGGTAATTTTTTATCTTTAAATGATATAAGAAGTCCTCCATAATCGGGAACAGCACACCGTCATAGGTAGGTGATGCTACAACAAGTCTGTCATAACGGAATGAATCCTCTATAGCCTCTGCCATATCATCTCTTGCAATGTCTGCTATTGCAACCTTCTGCTCACCCAGCTCCTCAAGCTTTTCTTTAAGCATATGTGCTGCCTTTGCTGTGTTACCATGCATAGAAGCATAGGCTATCATAACACCCTTATTCTCTGGCTGGTAGCTACTCCATACATTATATTTATCTATGTAGTATTCCAGATTCTCGCTTAAAACAGGGCCATGTAACGGACAAATTGTTTTTATATCCAGATTAGAAGCCTTTTTAAGCAAAGCCTGCACCTGTGCACCATACTTACCTACAATATTTATGTAGTATCTTCTTGCCTCGCAGGTCCAGTCCTCGTCAGCGTCCAACGCACCAAACTTACCAAAGGCGTCTGCTGAGAATAAAATCTTCTCGCTGGACTCATAGCTTACCATTACTTCTGGCCAATGCACCATTGGTGCCATAGCAAATGTAAGAGTATGACGGCCAAGTGACAGTGTATCTCCCTCTTTTACTGTAACTGTTCTGTCTGTAAGGTCTAAACCGAAAAATTGTGCCAGCATACCAAAGGTTTTTACATTACCCACAAGCTTTGCCTCTGGATACTTCTCTGTAAAGAATTTAACACCTGCACCGTGGTCTGGCTCTACATGAGATAACACCAAATAATCCGGCTGTCTGCCGTCCAGTGCATTTTCCAGATTTTCAGCCCACTTATCTATTGCTCTGACATCAACTGTATCCATTACTGCAATTTTATCGTCTGAAATCACATAAGAGTTATATGAAACTCCGTTAGGCACCTCGTACTGACCCTCAAACAAATCAATCTCTCTGTCATCTACACCTATATATTTTACAGTCTGAGAAATAAACACCTTTTCCATTTTAATTGTCCTCCTATACACAGCTAAGCTGTAGCAAACCTTATTGTTTCAATCAGTTTTCACCAAGAATAACCATCAAAATTATTATGCAAATTATATAATTACCAATATTTTCATAGCCAATCTTATTTTAAATTGCTTAAAAATAGTAACACACAATCATACAAAAGTCAACAAATCCAGCCTATACTAAATTCGCCAAAAGATGGCAAAAGCACTATGTAATATAAATGCTGTGCGGTATTATTTAAGCATATCTGCAAATCTTATAAAAGCACCACCCCAGCAGGCTTCGTTGTGGTAATTATTTTTAAGATCGTCAAATCTGAATTCCGATTCATAGCACAGCTTGTCTGTAAGATATTCACGCATACTTAAAACATCCTGGCGTAGCTCTCTTTCAGCGTAATCGTTGCCTCCGATATACATATAGAGATTAGGCAATGATTCAATATTAAACTGATGTAAAAAGCTTTTCCACACAGGCTGGTCAAACAAAACAAGTGCCGGCGATAATGCTCCTACCACTCCAAACAGATTATTATATTCCATACCCATATAAAAGCTCTCTAAGCCACCAGATGAGCTGCCACATATAGCTGTATGCTCTTTATCCGTAAAAACATTGTAGTTTTCATTAATGTAGGGTATAATCTTATTAACAACAAACTGAGCAAAGCATTCGCCTGTTCCGTTTGCAAAGTCGTCTATATAGTGTTCCTTTACACGACCTAATTTAGGTGTAAGCTGACTATCTCTGTGAATGTCGCCATTATTTATTGCAACAACTATATATCCACCCATACGCTCCATAATCTGGTGCACATTCCAGCAACCATAGCCGGTAGATTCCCTGTTAAAAAGATTCTGACCATCAAACATATATATAACGCCATACTTTTTATCAGAATTTGCATTGTAATCTTTTGGTGTCCAGATAAAAACCTCTTTTTTTATTGTTTTGCTGTAATCAAAAATAACAGTTTTTATATCAGGAATCTCG
Source organism: Acutalibacteraceae bacterium (assembly GCA_036301785.1). Taxonomy (GTDB): domain Bacteria; phylum Bacillota; class Clostridia; order Oscillospirales; family Acutalibacteraceae; genus CAG-964. Next base: position 12,966 of record JAXJDU010000057.1, read on the forward strand.
GGATTTGAATGATACATCTCAAGACACAATATACCATTAAAGCTACAGCCATTAGGCATAAAGGCGTTACACTGCTCGCTGAAAGAGGTTGTTACTGTACGCACACCCTCTTCACAGGTAAAATACACATAATTATAGCACTCACAGCTGACATCGCAGCAATACAGATTATTTTCAAGCTGCTGCATTTCTACCTTACTATGTAAATCTGGCTTACAGCTATTGCTGAATACGGCAAAAACCTTACTCCAGCCACAGGTGTTGCAAAAAAGAATATTTATATTAACCATAATTTATATCCCCACTTACTTAGCACCCTATACACTAATCAAAAACTATCTATGCACAATTATACATCTAAACCAACTAACAGTAAATAGAAAACACCCTATTTCATTAATTCCTATTATGATTATTAATAGTTTTTGTGAATAATAACAAATCAATTTATACGGAGGTTCAATTATGAGCGAAACAAAAAAACTTATAACAAGCATTTTTTCTTCTGCACCTGTTAAAACAGTAATCAGCAAACCAGCAAGCAAAGCTAACATTTATAAAAAAATAATCATTGAAAACAAGGGCGAGTATTATCAGGTTTCGAAATATACAGAAAAGCAGGTTTTCCACGAAAATTTAAAGCTTGACGAGGCTGTTGAATTTTGTGCAGACGCACTTGCAGACGATTACCGTCAGCTTAACAGCTTTACCGACACGCACGAGCATATGCTTATGCTGTCAAAAAAAGGTAAGCCTGCCTATAAGAAAAAGCAGCTTTCAAGTGCCTGCACTCACACCACTACACAGCACAATCGCCAGAAAAATTATATCATTCAGGAGGGTAGCGATGTGCCACCACTTATTGATATGGGCGTTTTCACAAAAGAGGGTAAGGTTGTAAACTCTATGTACGACAAATTCAGACAGATAAACCGTTTTATAGAAATTATAGATGATACTGTAAAGGATATAAAAAAAGACACTATAAACATCATTGATTTCGGCTGTGGAAAATCATACCTCACCTTTGTTGTATACCACTACTTTACAAAGCTTAAAAACAAAAAAGTAAACATAGTAGGCCTTGACCTTAAAGAGGATGTAATAAAAAAGTGTAATGCCTCTGCACAGAAGTATGGATATGATAACCTTAAATTTGAGCTTGGTGATATAAACGGATACAAATGTGACTTTGATGTTGACATTGTTATAACGCTACACGCCTGCGACACAGCCACAGATTATGCTTTATTCAATGCTGTTTGCTGGAATGCAAAAATGATTTTCTCTGTGCCATGCTGTCAGCACGAGCTTAATTCGCAGATTAAAGCCGAAAATTTATCTCTGTTTACAAACTATGGCATTATACAGGAAAGATTTTCAGCTCTGGCAACAGACGCAGTCAGAGGCAATCTGTTAGAGGCATGTGGCTATAAAACACAGCTGCTTGAATTTGTAGACTTTGCTCATACTCCAAAAAACATTTTAATACGAGCAATAAAAAAAGAAAGCACTACAGCAAAAGCAAAAAGCAAGGCTGTAGCACAGGTTGACACTGTAATGCAGGAGTTTAATTTTTCTCCTACGCTATATAATCTGTTAAAAGAAAACAATTACATATAATACTAAACGGTGGTTATATGCCTGCTTAAGCAGACACATAACCACCGTTTTATTTTTGATTAAAGCTTTTTATCAGCTGTTATTTTTTAATAATACAGCCTTCGGCTTTCTATGTATAGTGTATTTCAAAGCAAAAGAATTAATCTTGCTAAGTATCATAGATGAAATCACTGTCATTGCCAGCATAACAAACATATATATTCCACTGTGATTTACAAAAAACGCATTCTCTCTGAACAAGAAGATATACAAGCCGTGAATCATATACATCTCGAATGAGTAAACAGATACAAAATCCAGCAGTACATTTTTCAATGTTAATTTCATTAAAACAAGCATACACAATACGGTAAAGAATATGATAGACAATACGAATAACACTATACTTATCGCCTGTATTTTAACCAGCTTTTCTCCGAAGAAGAATATCAAAGTTAATAGTAATATTACAATCAGGCTCTTGTTATAATTTTTAAATATAAAGTCATCTATCTGCTTTTTATACCTTGCCCACAGCATACCTAATGGGAATGATACAATAGGATAGCTCCAATATATAAAATTATAATCCAGAATAGACCAGACAAACAAAATTGCAAATACTACGATAAACAATATATAGTTTTTAACCACACCAAAGGATAACCAAAACAGCAGATATAATATCAGAATTGAAACAATAAACCATGAATTGTCAACAATAGGCCATCTTTCTAAATATGATGTAAATATATCTGATATTGTTATATCTGTACAGATATATTTTATAACGGAATAAATCACAATTACAATCAGATATGGAATCAACACCGAGCAAAATCTTTGTTTCAGGAAGTTATTCATATAATCGGGTTTATTCCGTTTTGAGTACATTAGCCCATACCCTGAATAAAAGAAGAACAATGCTACCATATATATTCCTATAGGCTTAAAAATAAAAAACAACGGGCCTGTATATATAGATTCATTTGTAAAATGATGTAAAAACACAAACACTGCACAAATACCCTTCATTGTTTTTGTTGTTCCATAAGAAAGATATTCTGTATTTACACCTTTAAAGTTTATTTTGCCTTTATAACCAATTACAAACAAAATAAATAAAAATATAGCCGCAAGGAAAATATTATTCAAACTTCTCACCTCAAATCCTGTTACTTCGGTGTTGCTATAAACAACTCGTAAACCATTGGTATTATATAAACACCAACAATCACTCCTAGCCACACTATAAACAGCACAGTATGTGCTAAACTCTCTAAAGCCTTTGGTGGCTTTGCTTCTGGATTACGTTTATATATCATAATATATATTACAAACCCAGCTATAAACACTATAGATATAGCTATACCTAACGGCATAAAATCAGGGAAGAATGTAAGCTCAACCTCATTTACCCCAGCCTGCAGCGGCACAGCCATAAAGCCTTTATTAATTGCAGGCTGTATTTCAACAGCCTTTCCGTTTACCTTTGCACTCCAGCCCTTGTCATAAGACACCGGCACAAACAATACCCTATCACTTGCAGACTCTTTTACAGTTGCTGTAAGCTTATTTTTTTCTGCCTTTGCTGTATAGTCTGCAGCAGTGTATTCTTCACACAGTTTCTCCAGCTTGTCTACATCAAATGCATACAGATAAACCTCAGCGTTATTAACTGCCTGCTGTGATTCTACTGTTACATTTACAACTGTATCGCTGAATAAACCTAAAGGTATAACATTGTTGTTAAACTGCGACGGGTAAACTGTTGTATCCTGATTTAAATATGTAGGCACTTTTACTGATATACCGTTAACTCTTAAAGAAAGATTTTTACGGGAGCTTTTAAAGTATATCATCTTTTTACCCGTAACCTTTATTGTGTAGCTTAAATTACCATTATCATCATTAAGATTATAAAAGCACCCCAGCTTACTCTTGGTTGTCAGATTTTCCATGATGTTTTCACTGTCATCAGAAATACTATGGTATATCATATTGTTAACCCTGCTTATTTCAGTTGTAACAGTATCTATCTCTGTAATAGTTTTGTCAGCAGCTATACATGTAGGCAGAGTATATTTATTTTTATAGTAATTATATCCGTTATGATATAATTCCAATGTATACGCCTCTCGTGGCAGCTCGTGTGTTGTAAGAGTATTTTTAATACCCATCACAGCGTCAGTCAATAATGTACCACCAGTATCCAGCATTCTTGTAAATGCACCACTGTAGCCCATGCTTTTAAGTGCTTTTAAAGCGTCTTCTGTTGCATAACCATTCCAACTGCTTATTGAGCCACGCTGTAGCACAAGAGGATAGTTTGTATTCAGGCTGTTGCCTGCTGTTTTTATTCTGTTAAGAGGATTCTCCTCCTTTGGCAAAGTGTCGTTAAGCATTTCTGCATCTGCCAGAAACTGAGAATTCTGCTCGGCATATACATATTTATCTGCACCTATAAAGGAATATGTGTTTATACTCAACGGAATTACAACAGCTACAACTACAAAGAAGCTTTTCAGCTTACTATTTTTTATAGCCAGTATAAACAGCAAGCCGATTATAGTTAATATAATAACCTTGATATAAATTTTTGGTATCGCAAGCTGCTGTGTATTAAGGAAGAAGCAACCGTATCTTCTTATAAGCTCACTGCTGTCAAGCATAAGAGGCACAACCAAAGCAACAGCTGTAACGCCTATTACACCTGAAATCAAAGAGGTATAAAAGCTGCCATGTATTTTACTTAGTCTGCTTATAAGCTTTGATTTATCTTTTGGTTTTAATGCCCTTATTCTTTTCTGCTCCTGCTCAAAGTTCAGACAGTAGCACGCACCAGTGATAAGCACAAACGAAATTAAAAATCCACTACGCATAGGGAATCCTACATAAGAGCCTAAATGAAGCAGTCTGTTTGTTCCTTCAAATATAATAGGCAAGCAAACAATAAGCACCTCGCCTATGTAAAAAAGAGTAGCCCTTTTATGCTTTATAAATCTTGCTATAAAAACAATACCAATCACCACAGCAAGCTCTAATCCAAGAAGCATAGACCACTTGTTTATATCGTTACCGGTAAGCTCGCTGATTTTTTTGAAGGTCATATCAATTATCTTTATATAGCCTCTGTTTGCATTGCCTTCTCCTCGTGATGAGCCAAGTATTATAAAAATTATAGGTAACGCTTTGAACATCGACAGTCCCATACCCATAATAGTACCCAGTGCCAGATTAAACGAGCAGTTTTTCCTTTTGCCTTTTTCTACCATAAGCAAAATGTATAAACCACTTGTAAGCAACAGGAAGATAAGCACCTGCACGCTTATATAGAAGCTTATTATCATGATAAGTGCTATACATATCGTATATAAAATAAGCTTTTGCTTTTTCATCAGATAATAAAATCCAAGCATTAATATAGGAAGCACTGCCATAATTTCAAGCCATTTAATATTGGTATAATATTGCAGCACATAGCCACTCATTGCAAACAGTGACGAAAACGCTATTTTATAGCCTGCATTTATTTTGCCAAAAAGCTTATCAATAAATATATGACAGGTTACAGCACTTACAAATACCTTTAACGCAAGGAATACAGACATACTCTGTAGTATGCTGTCTCTTGGCACAAACCAGAAGAAAATATTGAACGGAGAGAATATATCTACCGATATCATATTTATACCTGTACCAGAATACCAGTCCAAAAACGGATTTTTAAGTCCGTGCATAACATCCCATATATGATAGAATGTCGGCACATACATCTGACCAATATCTGCGTACGCAATAGATTTATCTCCGAATGGAGCAATATCCTTAATATAATACACCGTAAACAGAATACCCATTGTTATAACAAAAAGCACTACATACGGCGAAATCACCGGTATTGCCCTGTTCAGCTTCTTTTTCATATACTTAACTCTCCCATAATGCTCCTATTTTATGACGCTAATATTGTAATTATAATGCTTTACAAAAAAATATGCAATGAATAATTATACTTTTTGTAACATAACACATAAAATCATTTAATCCACAGGAATTATATTATATTTATTGCAATTGCTACGGTAAATTAAACACACATAAAACAGCCACACAGATTAAACACCTGTGTGGCTGTTAGTGTAGGCTGTCTGTTGCCCTTCAGACAGCAGTTATTTGTTTTTAATTATTCCTCACGGAATTTCTTAGGCTCTGACTCGTATACATTGTTACCCTTGCTGTCAATAACAACGATACATGGGAAATCCTCGATAGTATATCTTCTGATAGCCTCTGTGCCTAAATCCTCGTAGCAAAGCAGCTCCTCCGCCTTGATACTCTTTGCAATAAGAGCAGCAGCACCACCGATAGCTGCAAAGTATACACCGTGATTTCTTACTATAGCATCAATAACATCCTGGTTTCTTGCACCCTTACCAATCATACCCTTAAGACCTAAATCCATAAGAGTTGGTGCATATTTATCCATTCTGTAGCTTGATGTAGGACCAGCAGGACCTACAGCATAGCCTGGCTTTGCAGGAGCTGGGCCAACATAATAGATAACCTCACCGTTGATATCTACAGGGAAAGCCTCTCCCTTTTGTGCAAGCTCGTATAATCTTTTATGAGCAGCATCTCTGCCTGTTATAATTGTGCCTGAAAGTAAAACACTGTCGCCGGCGTTAAGAGTTTCTATAACATCATCTGTTAAAGGTAATGTAATCTTCTTTACACTCATTTCTGTACGCCTCCTTTTATATTACTGCAGACTTATGTCTTGCAGCGTGACAACAAATGTTAACAGCTACAGGCATACCTGCGATATGTGTTGGATAAGTTTCGATGTTTACACCTAAAGCTGTAGTTACACCACCAAGGCCAGCAGGACCAAAGCCCATTTTGTTAATCTTCTCAAGAAGAAGCTTTTCCATATCAGCATATCTTGGGTCTGGGTTGCTTGTATCTACTGATCTAAATGTAGCCTGCTTTGCAAGCTGAGCAGCCTTCTCGAATGTACCACCAATACCTACACCTACTACCATAGGAGGACATGGGTTAGGGCCAGCTGTTCTTACTGTATCAAGGATAAAATCAATTACACCCTGCTCACCATAAGATGGTGTAATCATTTTTATTGCAGACATATTCTCACTACCAAAGCCCTTACCACCAGCTACAATTGAAATCTGATCGCCAGGTACGATTTCTGTGTGAATAATTGCAGGAGTATTATCCTTTGTGTTAATTCTGTCATATACAGGGTCTGATACTACAGACTTTCTAAGATAGCCTTCGCCATAAGCCTGTCTTACGCCTTCCTCTACAGCGTCCTTAAAGTTACCGTCCTCGATAACTACCTTATCGCCATACTTAACAAACAGAACAGCCATACCTGTATCCTGACAGATTGGTATTCTTTCTTCGCTTGCGATTTTGTTGTTTTCCATCAGCTGACACAGAACCTGCTTGCCAACCTCTGACTTCTCGTTGTCATAGGCTGATTTCAAAGCATTTGAAATATCATCGCCAATGTAGTAGTTACAATCCATAAAAAGCTTCTTTACAGTTTCTGTAACTGTTTCTGCTTTAATCTTTCTGAATTCCATAGTTGTTACCTCTTTTAAAAATTAGTAATATAAATTGGTACTATAATTATAGAATAATTATTAAAATATTGCAAGTAATATATCTAAAGTAATCAGCAAACAAATAAAATATATGTGCCTACCTATTAAAAGAACCGATTGGCATAATACCAATCGGCTCATAATACATCATTATTCAATTCATAAAACTGAAAGTTTACTGTTCTCAAGAGAATAATCTCATTACAGCACTCATTATAAGTGCAATTATAACAACCAATGCCGCTGAACCAGCTGCCAAGAGAGCCTTTTGATA
>JAXJDU010000058.1:0-11115 GCA_036301785.1 Acutalibacteraceae bacterium
CCTGCAAGGGGTTTCACCCCTTGACCCCAAAAGCCTTTAAAAAGGCTTTACCCAAACTTTAAGTTTTGGTTTGTGCGAATTTTAAAGTCACCGATAAACTACAATTTATTTTACCCTTGCTTCAACACCTCAGCAATAACATTACCTAAAAGCTCACCTGTATACTTTGCTTCTTCAAGGGTATTTGTTTCTGTGCCAACTTCAATTAATAATGAACCATTATTGATAAACATATTATAAGCAAAATCTCCGAAATAAAGTGGTCGGGTCATACCTGGGTAAAGCTGCTCTGCTTTTTGTTGCAGCTTCAGTGCAAAGGTCAGATTTTCCTGCCAGTGACCTAATCCGTAATTATTGTATGGGTCATAGCCACTCATTATCATAATCTGAGCAGCCTTTTTGTTGTTATAGGTAAAGGTAGGTTTATACTTACCTCTTTCGTCATCGTACCCCACAGCGTCACGATGTAAATCTATAATAACCTTTATATCAGGATATTGCTCCAGATATTTGTAAATAGTCTGCTCACTTCGTGCATACGAGCCTGTATATGTAGAGTCGTGTATCTCGGTAGCGTGTACTGCGTGTATACCATTGTTTTCAAGCGATGTAACAACCTCGTTACCCACAGCAACCATATTCCTTTGTGGGTCGGTGCTTCTGAATGGATAATCTGTGTAGTAATATCCATTGTCGTTAATCAGAAATGACTCTGTTGTATGCGTATGCACAATAAGTACCTGTGGACTTTTGCTGTCTGTAATCTCAAACGGTAAACCAGCAGAAAGTAATTGCTCGTAATCTATGCTATAATCAGTAGAATTTTTTACAGAAAAATTATCGTATTCTTCACCTGATGACCCGAAGTGCTGTTCAATAACTGGGTATTGCTCCCCGTTATAACTGCTCTCGTCATCAGTTATTTTTTTGCTCGTTTCAGAAGGCTTCTCTGTTACAACGGTTGTTGCTTCGGTAGCTGTTACGGGTAAATTCTGATCCCCCTTATCCCCTACAGTATTCGCAGCAACACTTTGTGGCATAGAAAGCGAGCAAGCCAGCACCTGCACAGATAGCTCGCTGTTTGCAGCTGATAATCTTGTAGCTGTACAATAGCTTGCAAATATTGAAATAACACCAGCCAAGGCTGTTGCAAATAAATTGATTATATTATTATGGTTCAGCTTTGCCATTACTCTACCTCCCATAAACCCTCATATAGTATATATATGTTGATTTTTGTTTCTTATGAGAATAATACAATCAATAATCAATCAGAAAAATCCAACCGGGTGTATAGTATGCTCTGCCTTAGGATTAAAGCTTGACAGTGCAGTGTCTTTAAGCATTAACGCAGGCATTATAATATAATCGCCGTAACGGCTTTTAAGCTTATCTGTAACAGTGTCGATAGCCTCTTTTTTTATTCTGCTTTTGCTGTCATCAAAAATACTTAGCTGCATACCACTTTCTTTGCACGAAAGTCCCATAGCTGTTATTCCAATGCTTCTTATACCATTGCTGAAGCTAAAGCTTTTAGCCACAAGCTCTACAGCAGTACTTAAAATCTCATCTGTTATATCGGTAGCCGATATAAGCTGAGTTTGCTTTGTAAAGGAACACAGCCTGTTATCCCTTACCGAAATCCCCACAGCACTGCACACCAGCCCTTGCTCTCTTAATCGCCTTGCAACGCTGTCAGCCAATACACTCATAACTATTTTTACATCTGTAAGGTTAGTTAAATCCCTTGGTGCAGTTGTAGAGTTGCCGATTGATTTAACCGTTGATTGCTGGTTATATATAGAAACTGTAGATTTATCATTGCCATTTGCGAAGGTGTGCAGAATCTCTCCCCACTTACCAAGATTTGAGCGAAGAATATTAACAGGACAATTTGCGATTTGTCCTATAGTAAAAATTCCCAGCTTATTAAGCTTAGCCTTTGTTGCTTTACCAACATACAACAAATCCTCGCAGGGTAGCTCCCACACTATTTTCCTGTAATTATCAGGGCTTATATAGGTTATTGCATCAGGCTTTTTATAGTCACTGCCTATTTTAGCAAAAATTTTATTATAGCTTACGCCAATGCTCACCGTTATATCAAGCTCATTTTTTATACGGTTGCTTATCTTTCTGGCTATTTCTACGCCATTCCCAAAAAGCTTTGTACTGCCGGTAACATCAAGCCACGCTTCGTCAAGTCCGAATGATTCTACCATATCGGTATAGCTGTAGTATATTTCCTTTGCTTTTTTAGAGTATTCTATATATCTCTTAAAATTTGGTGGCAGAGTAATCAGATGTGGGCATTTTTGCTTTGCCTGCCATATAGGCTCACCTGTTTTTACACCAAATTTTTTCGCCTCTTCGCTTTTAGTTAAAATAATCCCATGCCTTTTCTCCGGGTCACCACTTATAGCAATAGCCTTACCCTTCAATTCTGGATTAAGTGCACATTCAACCGAAGCATAAAAACAATTGCAATCACTATGTAATATTACTCTATCCATTCCACAAACCCCAAACAAACATTTATTTGCTTTAATTATAAAACATCTGTTCGTAAATTTCAAGAGAGAAAACAAACAAAAGTTTTTTATTTTTAAAATTCATTTTATTTTAACTGTGGCAGTAATAATATATATTAAAAAATTGCACTATATTATTTTTAATATAATAAAAATAATACCTCTCTAAAAATATATCTATTTTTTTAAATAAAGAACTTGAAAATAGAATAGATAAATTGTATAATACATTATAAATTTATTTACTATATCAGAAAAATGTGATAAAATAAGTATAATATTTTTTTAATCGTAAATAGATAAAAATATCCAGCTTTTAAATTAATTTATGAAATGAGTGATTATTATGAAAATCAAAGTAGCAATTCTAGGCTATGGTAACCTTGGCAGAGGTGTAGAAAGTGCTATAAGTAAATCTGACGACATGGAATTGGTTGCACTGTTTACACGCCGTGACCCATCAACAATAAAAACTCGTACAGATATCCCTGTATACCACATCAGCAATGTGCTTGAATTCAAGGATAAAATAGATGTTATGATACTTTGTGGTGGCAGTGCTAACGACCTTCCAACACAAACACCTGAAATGGCACAATACTTCAATGTTGTAGACAGCTTTGACACTCACGCAAAAATCCCAGAGCATTTTGCAAATGTTGACAAGGCAAGCAAAGCCAGCAACAAGGTAAGCGTTATATCAGTAGGCTGGGACCCTGGTATGTTCTCACTTAACCGTCTTCTTGGTCAGGCTATTCTTCCTTGTGGTAAGGATTATACCTTCTGGGGTAAGGGTGTAAGTCAGGGCCATTCAGACGCTATTCGCCGAATTGCAGGTGTTAAGGACGCAAGACAGTACACAATCCCTGTTGCAGAGGCTCTTGAAAGCGTAAGAAATGGCGAAAATCCAGAGCTTACAACAAGACAGAAGCACAAAAGAGAGTGCTTTGTTGTTGCAGAGGAAAACGCAAATCTTGCAGAGATTGAAAACGCAATAGTAACAATGCCTAACTACTTTGCAGATTACGATACAACTGTTCACTTCATCAGCGAAGAGGAGCTTATGAAGGACCACAAGGGTATCCCACATGGTGGTATGGTGTTCCGTAGTGGTACAACAGGCTTTGACAACGAGAACAAGCACATCGTAGAATACAGACTGCAGCTTGACTCTAACCCTGAATTCACTTCCAGCATACTTGTAGCCTATGCAAGAGCAGCCTACAGACTGAATCAGGAAGGTGTAGCTGGCTGTAAAACAGTATTTGATATTGCTCCTGCATATCTTCACAAGGAGTCTGCTTTAGAGCTATACAAGAGTATTCTTTAATCAAAATAAGTCATAGTATAAATTATGCATACAAGATTTAGTATGTATAAATATAGATTAGTATAAATGTAGATTTTGCAGACAAACTGTAGAAATCTGATTGAATTAATGATTGGCGTATGCTATAATATTCCTATTAACTTGGTGTTATAAAAGTGTAATTTATTTGCATTATACGCTGAGCCATTTATAAATCTAGGAGGTAATAACAATGGATCAAAACAAAAGACCTGATGATATGCTTCGCATAACAACAAAGGAATTAGCTGACAAATTTATTGACGAACAGGTTGCTGCTGTAAGAGCACAGGTAGGCGACAAAAAGGTTCTGCTTGCACTTAGTGGTGGCGTAGATAGCTCTGTAGTAGCTGCACTGCTTATTAAAGCAATAGGAAAGCAGTTGGTTTGTGTTCATGTTAACCACGGCTTAATGAGAAAAGGCGAAAGCGAAGAGGTTGTAGAGGTTTTCCGTAACCAGCTTGATGCAAATTTAGTATATGTAGATGCAACAGATCGTTTTCTTGATAAGCTTGCTGATGTTGCAGACCCTGAAACAAAGCGTAAGATTATAGGCGGCGAGTTTATCCGTGTATTCGAGGAAGAAGCACGCAAGGTTAACGATGTTGACTTTCTGGCACAGGGTACAATTTACCCAGACATTATCGAGAGTGATGGCGTAAAGGCTCACCACAATGTAGGTGGTCTTCCAGAAGACCTGCAGTTTGAGCTTGTAGAGCCAGTTAAGCTGTTATACAAGGATGAAGTAAGAGTTGTAGGTACAGCACTTGGTCTGCCAGACTCAATGGTACACCGTCAGCCATTCCCTGGCCCAGGTTTAGGTGTTCGTTGCACAGGTGCAATCACAAGAGATCGTCTTGAGTCACTAAGAGAGTCAGACGCTATTCTTCGTGAAGAGTTTGACAACGCAGGCTTAACATCACAGGTATGGCAGTTCTTCACAGTAGTACCTGATTTCCGTTCAACAGGTGTTCGTGACGGCAAAAGAGTATTTGACTGGCCAGTAATTATCCGTGCCGTAAATACTGTAGACGCAATGTCAGCAACAGTGCCTGAAATCGACTGGAATGTACTGAAGAAAATCACAGACCGTATCCTTGCAGAGGTACCAGGCGTTTGCCGTGTTCTATACGACCTGAGCCCTAAAGCCCCTGCCACAATCGAGTGGGAATAATTTAAATATTCTCAAAACTCACGGTATAAAGCCAATAATTAAAGTTTATTTTTTTAAAAAGTAACGAAAAAGTAACGAAAACAAATAAAAAATAAAAAGCGTACTAAATATTAGTACCGTTTTGTAAGCCCTCCAGCTTGCTTACTACTTCTGATTGTTTATTCGGATAAAGGTGTGAGTAGGTCTGGAGGGTCGTTTCTATGTTCTCGTGTCCTAAGCGTTCAGCTATCAGCAGTGGGCTGAAACCTAACTCAATAAGCAGGCTTGCGTGGCTATGTCGTAGGTCGTGTATTCTTATTTTTTTAACACCTGATAATTCGCAGTATTTTTTCATTCGCTTGTTTAGTGTATGTTTGTTTGTCGTAAACAGTCTTTGTGTTTCTTTTAATCCGTAGATGGTTTCGGAGTATCTTTTCACAGCTTCAACAAGTGGATTCGTAATGAGCACGGCTCTATTACTCTTCTCGGTCTTGGTGCTCAATATCATTTCTTCACCTTTAACCTTTGCGAAATTCTTGCTTATCGTCACGGTTTTTGTGTCAAAATTAAAGTCAGATATAGTAAGGGCAAGCAATTCACCTGAACGCATGCCGGTATAATATAGCAAGCTGAATATAGTATAATCAGCGACATCATCTACGACACTGATAAATCGCTTAAACTCATCTAAGGTCCAGAACTGCATGCTATCGGCTTTCTTCTTACCCATACTGCCACATTCTCTTGCTGGGTTACTTTTTAGATTATAGAATTTTACAGCGAAATTAAATATGGCAGAAAGCTGATTGTTTATGGTTTTTAAGTATGTTTGTGAATACCCTTTTTCATCTGCGATAAGCTGTGTTTGCCAATTACGCACAGTAGTGGCTGTAATTGAGTTTAAAGGCATTTTCCCGAAGAACGGTATTAATTTATCGTTAACCATAAAAACCTTATTTTCGTATGTGGTAGGCTTAATACGAGGCTTTATGTCTTCAAGATATAATTCAACAAGACTATTGAAATTCATAGCACAATCGAAATTCTTTTGCTTCAACGCTTCAATTTCATATTCCTTTGCCTCTCTCTTAGTTTTAAAGCCTGATTTCTTTTTCTGCTTCTTCTTCCCTGTGTAATCGGTATACCAGAAGATGCAGTACCACTTCCCTGTTTCTTCGTTTTTGTATTGTGGCATATAATTACCTCCTTATTAAAAAAGGGTGCAAAAATCCCTTGTAATCTATGCTTAAACATTTGCAAAATCACAAGGGGTGTGGTACAATATATGTGCTTAATTTTTATGTGTACCACGCACCCGTGTGTGGTTGCCGTCCTATTCTGCTGCAACAGGGTAGGACGGTTTTTCTTTTATGTTTTCACCCACTCTCAAGCTGTATGAGGGTGGGTGAGTTTTTTATTGTTTATTTAATTATTTTGTAATAGGTAATCCGTTAGAATCTGTGAATGTGCCTTTAGATATTGATAATAAATCTGCGATAGTGCCTACCCAAAATAGTCCCATAGTGAAAAGATGAACAACACCAGAAGCAGTTTTACCAACATAAAATCTATGTAAACCACCTATACCGAATAAGCTTACTATAGCTAAAATCATAGCAACAGACTTACTTTTTTTGCTTGTAACTCGATAACCTCTAGCACCAACATTCATAGTATTGGTGTTATTATTAGTGTTAGAAACAACATTTTGAATAATTATAGGTTGTTGTTGAGGTGGGGGTGTTTGCTGATTTTGTTGAGTTGGGTACTCAATTTCTTGACCACAGTAAGGGCAAAGTCGGTATTCCATACCTACAGTTGCTCCACAATTTTTACATACCATAATAAATCCTCCTAAAACATACATATATAAATTTCATTAGATTACATAGTGTTTTAGAAGTGATTGAATATCACTGGTTATTTAAACTGGATTAAATAACAAAGTTTTAATAAACAGTATGATAAATTCACCCATAACAACACTACCTATTCTAATTAAAAGTATAATACCACTAATTACAACAAAATACAAGTGTATATAAGCAAAAAAATATGCATTTTGCATAACTGTACCGTTTATTGTACACCTGTAAAATACTTACAAATTAGGCATTGCAATCTAAAAACAAATGTTTTATAATAGGTTGCATCATAAAACATTTGTTTGAAAGAAGGTTGCGAATTATGGATTACAAGAAGTACATAATTGAATTATTAGATAAGGTTGAAGACAGCAAAAAGCTGAAAAGGATATACAGCTTTATAAACCGTATTTTTGTAAAGGGTGAGTAATCGCCCTTTTATTCTTTTTCAAATATCTTTTTAAGCATTTTCTTTAGCTCCATACGCTCCTGGTGCGATAGCTTTATGTATACTTCAATGATTTTCTTGTCAAGCTCATCAAGCTTATATTCATCTGCAAGCTCATCAAGCAACATATCTTCGCTTTCGTCAAACATATCGCCCTTACCCTCGGTAAGCCACAGGTAATTAACATGGTATTCCTTGCAGACCTGTTTTATAAACAGTTCCTTTGGTTCGACTAGCTTATGTTCAATATTCTTAATAACACCAATAGACACTCCGACACGCTCTCCAAACTCTGTTTGCGAGAGCTTTTTTGATTTTCTAAGTGTTTTAAATCTGTCGTATATATCAGGCACGATATCACCTCTTTTCAATTGTTTTTCTTAATTATACAGAAATAAAAATTGATTGTCAATCCAAAAAGATGAAATTGTTTTCTTAAAATGGATTGACAATCAAAAACACAAGTGATATAATAGCGTTACAATCTAAAACGGAGGTGACAACATGACAGCTCAAGACAAGAAGACAGCAAAAAGAGATGTAAACAAGCTATTCAATGAATGTCTTAAAAAAGCAACCCCAGAGCAGAAGAAAGAAATGCAACTAGTTGCAATAGGCTTTCTTACAGCAGTTCAGCAGAAGGCTGGCTGATACACAGCCAGCTGGAACAGAAAGAGGTGAGAAGAGTGGATAACTTAGATGTACTTGTCGTAGACGAGCTTGAAGAACTAGCGGAACCAATCTGCGATTGGTTGGGGAAATACGGCACTTCAAACACACAGATTGTAATTGACCGTGAGGGTGCGAGAATTATCGAAAATATCTGATTAACCACATACAGACAACCCACGACAGCATATGATGTGAGGAGGTGATTTATATGTCAGAAAGAATAACTATTTACGGCAATAAGGTGAACCTGATAAACCGAATGGCAGACGGTGTAATAATAGACGATATGGAAGGACACACCCTTAAATACTGCAAAGAAACCGAGGGTATCTATACCATAATAGGTCATTTATTCAGAGCGGCCAGAGCAAGAAGAGCTGAACAGCTTGCAAAGGAGCAAGAAGAGCAATTGAACGCTATGGAAGTTGAAACTACATAGCTTGAGTGCGATGGAAATATAAAAGAAAGGAAGTAACCCAATGCAGAAACCAAAACCAATAGAGTACCTGCAAGCGATACTCTATCACATTAAATGCCACTGGAGAGAGCTAGTAATGGCGGTGCTTATAGTGGCTACAATGATATT
Source organism: Acutalibacteraceae bacterium (assembly GCA_036301785.1). GTDB lineage: Bacteria > Bacillota > Clostridia > Oscillospirales > Acutalibacteraceae > CAG-964. The sequence goes on from JAXJDU010000058.1 coordinate 8,604, forward strand.
CGCCTTGATATGGTCCAGCACACAGGATGAAGTACACTGCTACACAACAGTAGGTGCAGGAGTAACAACACTACTAGCACCGTGCATAATGTATGCCCCTGAGCTTGGCAAGGCTATGGACCGATTCGGTTTAAGACTGGTGCCAGAGGATGAGGAGGGGCAAGTGTGAAGATATTAGTAGCGTGTGAAGAAAGTCAGAGAGTTTGCATGGAACTAAGAAAGCTTGGACACGAAGCCTATAGCTGTGACATCCAGGAGTGTTCTGGTGGACATCCTGAATGGCATGTATTAGGCGATTGTTTGCCTTTGTTAAATGGCTGCTGTTCATTTAATACTCAGGACGGAAAGTCACATTGTATTAAAGGTAAATGGGATATGATTATAGCACATCCACCTTGTACCCGCTTGTGTGCTAGTGGTCAAAGGTGGCTTTATTATGGTAGTACCGAATATCAGCATAAGAAAAAAGAAGAGCAGTTGCAGGCAATTGATTTTTTTATGAAGTTTGTAAATGCAGATTGTGACAAGATAGCTATTGAAAATCCAGTAGGTATAATGAACCGATTATATCGTAAGCCTAATCAAATTATACAGCCTTTTGAATTTGGAGACCCTTACAGCAAGAAAACTTGTTTGTGGCTTAAAGGACTTCCGAATTTAAAACCAACTAAAGTTCTAGAAAAACCTGAAAAAGGGTGGATTAATCAGCATATTTGCAAAGACGGTAGGAATGGTGGGTTTGTTAACTATGACGAGAACGGCAAAGTGCTTAGTTGGAACGACCCAAGAACTACGATAATTCGTTCGAAAACTTATCCAGGCATAGCCAAAGCAATAGCTGAACAATGGGCAGGAATGGCAAAAGAAAAAGCCACCAGCGACGGCAATCGCTAAGTGGCTAGGAAAAATATATCACTTAAATTCTAAACCATACAAAGGAAAAAGTCAATGATTTACATATCATTAGGAGTCTGCAAGCTGTGCCAAAAGCAAAAATACTGCATAGGCAGTAGCCGAGGGGTGCAGTGCAGGGATTTTAAAACTATAGAAAAGGAGAATAAAGGAAATGACAGTAAACAGAAAGGCTCAACGAATACTTGAGCTTGCAATGAAGATTAATAATATACCGACCAAGCGAGAAGTTACAGGAAATAAACCAACCGTATTCGTATGGTTTTCAGGTCATGTAAATCTGTTGAATGTAGAAATACATTCAAATGGCTGGGTCGAAAAGTCGGTCCCCGACTATGTTCATCAGATATATTTATCTGATGAATCAGCAGATGACATGCTTAATGAATGTATATCTGTTCTTAAAAACATCTGGCAGAAGTACAGACCTGTACATACAGAAGAACTGACACAGGATGAGGAGGTAGCAGAATGACACGATTTGAGAACCAATGCGTTAATTGTGGTATGCTACCTTGCTTAGGCAGCTCTTGCCCTAATCGCAATGTAAGGGTATTGAACTGCGACGACTGTGGGCAAGCAGCGGATAAGCTGTATGTGCTTAATGGCGATGAAATTTGTGAACGGTGCCTGCTTAAGGGATTGGAGGTAATCGAATGAGCAGGATATTGACATCGACAAAGGGCTTACCACACGAAAAATGGCTTGAGTATCGCAGAACAGGTATAGGTGGCTCTGATGCCTCAACCATTGTAGGGCTCAACCCTTACAGTAGCCTGTACAAGCTATATGCAGATAAAAAAGGCTTAATCTCTGCAACAGAGGATACAGAGGTTATGCGACAAGGAAGAGATTTTGAGGAATATGTAGCAAAGCGTTTTACAGAAGCAACAGGCAAAAAGGTTCGCAGAAGAAACTATATGTTTCAGCACGATGACTACGATTATATCCTTGCTGATATCGACCGTGAAATTATCGGAGAAAATGCAGGTCTTGAGTGTAAAACCACATCTGTATTCAATAAATCAGACTTCGAAAACGGAGAAATACCTCTTACATACTATGTGCAGATGACACACTATATGGCTGTTATGGGTTATGACAGGATGTATCTTTCAGTGCTTATTCTGGGCAAGGGTTTTTATTGGTTTGTAATCGAGCGTGATGAGGACGAAATAACAGCTCTTTTGCAGGCAGAGAGTGACTTCTGGAATAATTATATTATCCCTGAAAAAATACCACCAATAGACGGTTCAGAGGCTACACAAGAAGCTATATCAGAAGTCTACCCAGACGGAACAGATAATGAAACGATAGCGATTTCAGATAATCTCATGCAGAAATACAAGCACCTGAAGGAGCTTAGTGACGATGTGAACAATCAGCTTAACGCAGTTAAAAACGAGATAAAAACAGTGCTGGGTGATAGTGTTTACGGAGCTTGCAACGGTTATAAAGTTACTTGGAAATCCCAAAACAAAACAACCGTAGACAGCAAAAAATTAAAAAAAGAGTACCCACATATATACGAAGCTGTTGCAAAAAGCAGTAGCTCGAGAGTGCTAAGAATAACAGAAGAAAAGGAGCAATAAAAATGGCA
>JAXJDU010000059.1:0-7552 GCA_036301785.1 Acutalibacteraceae bacterium
GAAACTACCTCATCATAATTCATATTCTCACCTCACGCTTTATTATGTTACATATTATACTGTGTGATACACTATATGTCAATAGATTAAATATAGTTTATTAAAAAATATTTCTTCACAGCTGATAACATTACCACTTACAACACTATCAACTGTGTTACAGCCACAAAAAATCACGGTAAAGCAGTTTTGCTCTACCGTGATTTTTAATCTTTATGTATGTATTAATTATGAAGTTCTAAAACCTCATTAAAACTCTGTTATTGCACCTATTGAGTAGCCAAGTATCTTAACAGCGTCTGCTACAGTTGCTGTGCCGGATTTATTTACATCAGCACGCACAAGCTGAGCATCGTCAAGAGTTACCTGACCAACGCAGTGCTTCATAACAAGAATTGCATCTGCAACTGTTACTTCACCGTTGTTGTTGACATCACCAAGGTCATTTTTCTTTTTTACTGTTACAGTACAGGTTGCTTTAGCTCCGCTATCTATTGTAAGGGTTATAACAGCTGTACCCTCTTTTACAGCAGTAATCTTACCTGTAACATCAACCTTTGCCACTGATGCGTTTGAGGTTCTCCAGCTACATATAGCACTTGTGCCCATAGGAGTGAAGAATGGTGATAATGTATAGGTTTCGTTTTCGTTAAGTGTAAGCTGAGTTACATCAAGAACAACACCTGTAGCATTTCCACCTATTGTAACAGTAAAGGTCTTGCTAAGTGCAGGGTTATATCTGTGTTGCATAGTAACCTTTGTTGTGCCAGCCTTCAGCAAACGGAAATAACCAAAGTATGAATTTTCTGATTTAGATGTATGTACAAACTCGAGCATAGATTCGTCCTCAACAGTTACATCTACCTCAGAGCTATATTCAGAGGCACCACCCTCCATACTAAACCAGAATTTCAGTAAATCGCCAACCTTTATACCTGATGGAATACGGGAATAATAGGTACCTGATACAGCTGTATCATTAGCTACGCTCCACCATACGCTTGCAGATGTAGGTACTTCTGCAGTTATGCTGTCTGAGCATTTTGTACACTTTAATGTAGACTGATTACCTGTAGTGCTTACATATTCATAGTTATGTCCGTTGTCAACTGTCACTATGCTTCTTCTGAATGTTCTGGTGTTTACCTCGTTAAAGGTTATTTCTGTACCATTCCATACATACCACACAAGCTTGTCACCTATAACAACTGGCTTACAGTCAGACAGATTGCCGTCCATCATATAAATAGAGCTTGTTTTATTACCGTTAGCATCAAGCTCTGTATAGTAAACCATGTTGCTGCGTGACCACAGCAGCATAAATCTGTTGTTATCAATCTTTACAAGGTGTGGAGTATTTGTTGTTTCTGAGCCCTCTGGATATGATGTAATTTTGTTAATCTTTACACCACTGCTATCCTTTACAGCAACAAATATGTTTCTTGTTCTGTTAGATTCATATGTGCTGTCCTGCTCTACTGTATTACCAGCAATAAGGTATGTTGAGTTTGAATATTCAAAGCCACCTATAGTTGCACCTGTGTCGTTGTCACCTATAACACCAGGGAATGTAAGGATATCTGTTTGTGCTGATACATTACCAAACTGACCCTGTGCAGCGTCATTTCTGTGCTCCAGCATAACAATAGAACGAGGATATGCGTCACCGTGGTCCAAAGTAACTATCTTGTTATCCTTTACCTGTATAAACTGGTTAAATGAATGGCTTACATAGCCTGTACTGTTGTTTGACACAGAGGTTTTTGCCTTGACTATAGTCATTGTAGATGTGTCTAAGCTGATAGTAACATTAGCCTGATGATTGAAGCCATCGTATGCTGTATACATTTCGTGTGCTGTATGAACAAACAGCATTTTACCACACATTGCCATTCTTGCTACACCAGCATCGAATGGAACAGTTGTATTTGCACCGTACACACTAGCTGAGCCTAATCTTTTCCAGCTTTTATCATACTTTGTAATACGATAAACCTCTGTTGTGTTAATCTCATCATAGTTTGTCTGACCAGTAATCAGATAGTAATTAGAGGCTGACTCGTAAAAGCCACCGAATATTGGTAATTCAGGTAGAAGAAACTCAGAGCTTAAAAGATTATATGATGAATCATAATACTCCACCAATACACCCTCAAGATTATAGTTTGCCTGTACTCTCATAAGTCTACCGTCACTGCATTGTGTAAGGTATGATTTTACTGGTGATGCCCATCTTGAATAGTTCTGGTCTTCGATATTATCACCCTTATAGGCTACACATGTACCTGCTGCCGAAGCACTTACAGGCACCATAACCAGCACCATACACAAAACGATAAAAACTGATAATAACTTTTTCATTTTGTTCTTCTCCTTTTTTATTATTACACAATAAAACAGTCTGGAAACCATTAAAAATATCCAGACTGTTTTTTTACCATTAATCTTTAACTGTTCACAAAATATATAAACAGTCGCTTATCTTACAGATGAACCTACTTCCATATCATCTGCAAATATAACCTTTACTGTGTCGCCACTGTCTGCTGCAAGAATCATGCCACAGCTTTCTACGCCACAAAGCTTTGCAGGCTTAAGGTTTGCAACAAGAATTACATTTCTGCCTATAAGCTCGTCTGGCTTGTAATACTGTGCAATACCACTTGCAACAGTACGCTCACCCACACCGTCATCAAGTGTAAGCTTTAAAAGCTTCTTTGCCTTTTTAACTGGCTCGCAGGCTACCACCTTAGCAACTCTCAGCTCTACCTTTACAAAATCGTCAATCGCAATCTGTGGCTTTTCTTCGATTTCTTTCTTTGGCTTTTCAGCCTCCTGTGCTTTTTTAGCTGCCTCTGCAATATCTGCAAGCAGCTTTTCAGAATCAAGTCTTGAGAACAGAGGTGTAGGAGTGCCAACCTTTGCACCAGCCTTTAATCCACCAAAGCTTTCTAATGTACTATAATCCTTTACATCACTGTTAATCTGCTCAAAAATCTTTTCAGCTGTTTCTGGCATAAATGGAGAAATAAGAATTGCTATATATCTTATGCTCTCTAAAAGATTATAAAGTACTGTACCTAATCTTTCTTTATTAGCTTCGTCCTTAGCAAGTACCCAAGGTGCTGTTTCGTCAATATATTTATTACTGCGTCTTGCAAGAGAAATAACAGCGTCTACAGCATCACTCATTCTGTACTCGTTAAGAAGTCTGTCAACATTTTTAACTGTATCAAGTGCAAACGCCTTCAGCTCGTCATCAACTGCCTCTGTTGCTGTTGGCTGCATAATCTCGCCGTCAAAGTATTTATTGCTCATAGCTACTGTACGGTTTACAAGGTTACCAAGAGTATTTGCAAGGTCAGAGTTATAACGCTCAAATACTGTTTCGTAGGTTATTGAACCGTCTGAGGTATAAGGCATTTCGCTCAGCAGGTAATATCTTACTGCGTCTACACCTATAAGCTTAGCAAGGTCATCGGCATAAATAACATTACCTCTTGATTTACTCATCTTATCCTCGCCAAACAACAGCCAAGGATGTGCAAATACCTGCTTTGGCAAAGGCTCACCAAGTGCCATAAGCATAATTGGCCAATAAATTGTGTGGAATCTTAAAATATCCTTACCGATAATATGAACATCAGCAGGCCAGTATTTTTTATAATTATCAGCACTGCCGTCAGGGTTATAGCCCAGTGCTGTAATATAGTTGGACAATGCGTCTATCCATACATAAACAACATGGTCAGGGTCAAAATCAACTGGTATACCCCATTTGAATGATGTTCTTGAAACACACAAATCCTGTAAGCCTGGCTTGATAAAGTTATTAACCATTTCTTTTTTACGCTGTTCAGGGTAAATAAAGTCTGGGTTATCCTCTATATACTGCTCAAGCTGCTTCTGATATTTTGACATTCTGAAGAAGTAAGCCTCTTCCTTTGCCTTTTTAACCTCTCTGCCACAGTCAGGGCATTTCCCGTCAACCAGCTGTGACTCTGTCCAGAAGCTTTCACAAGGTGTACAGTACAAGCCCTCATAAGAGCTTTTATAGATATCGCCCTGCTCATAAAGCTTTTTGAAAATCTTTTTTACTGCGTCCTCGTGGTAGTCGTCAGTAGTTCTTATAAAGTGGTCGTAGGTAGTATTTAATATATCACAGATATCCTTAATCTCACCAGCTACCTTATCAACATATTCCTTAGGTGTTATGCCTGCACTTTTTGCATACTCTTCTATTTTCTGACCATGCTCGTCAGTACCTGTAAGGAAGAAAACATCGTAGCCTAACATTCGCTTATATCTCGCCAGGGCATCAGTCATAACAATTTCGTAGCTGTTGCCGATATGTGGCTTGCGTGAAGTATAAGCAATCGCCGTTGTAATGTAATACTTTTCTTTACACATTCGGTGTACCTCCTGTATTTTAAATTATGTGTAGTTTATTATAGCATTTAAGAAAGCTTTTAACAAGTGCATTTGTTTATTTTTACCACAAAACTACTGCTATTGCAAAAGCTGATAATAGTGATATAATTAATTATAATATATTCAGAATTTTATCAATTTAACGAGGTGATTTTATGCCAGCTGATTTACATTGCCATTCTGTCTGCTCTGACGGTGCAACATCAATAGACAACATTTTCAGACTTGCCAGGCTTAACAATCTGGACGCTGTGGCTATTACTGACCACGATACCTTTATGGGATTAGAGCAAGCCGAAAAGGCTTCTGAAAAATATAATGTAGGACTTGTTAAGGGTGTAGAAATTTCCACCTTTGACTACAATCGCAACAGAATGGTGCATATGCTGTGTTACAACTGCAAAAAGCCAGAGCTGTTCAACGATGTTTTTGAAACCTCTATTAAAAACCGTTACAACGCAATGATATCCTCTGTTGAGAAAATACGCACACGCTACAATATTGACTTTGATATGGTAGAGGAGCTTGCAAGCGAAAGCTCTACAGTATTCAAAAGTCATATTATGCTTGCCTTAATGCATGCCGGCTATACAGACAGGGTATACGGCGATTTGTTCAAGGAGCTTTTCGGCCATAAAACAGGCTTTGCACGAACAGCAATAATATATCCTGATGTATATGAAATTATAAAGCTTATACATTCAGCAGGTGGCACAGCTGTACTGGCACATCCTGGTGTATATGATACTATCCCTGCTATACCTCAGCTTATCAAGGCTGGTATAGACGGTATTGAGTGCTGGTACCCTCGAGCAACTAAGGAAGATACTGAAATACTGCTTGAATACACCAAAAACTATAATTTGCTACGCACAGGTGGCACAGACTTTCATGGCTATAGCTGTGGCAATGTAAACCCACTTGGCACCTGCACAACACCAGACGAGGATTTAGAAAAGCTTTTAAGCTTTAGGAAGTGATTGACAAATTGAAATTTATCGGCGTGAGCTAACGCTCACGCCTGAGGAGAAAAAAGCGTAAAGTTCAGGTCCACCCTTTTCAAAGGCTGGTGGGTCATGCAACCAATTTGCGAAGCAAATTGATTGCGTAAACAAGCACTGTGTGCTTGTTTACATAAAATAACCCCTCGTGGGATTTTAAATGGCAAAGCCCTTTAACTCATAGTTTTTTCCTAAAAATGCCTTAAAAAGGCATTTTTAAATATTCTTTAGGCGTTAAGGACTCCGTCTAATGTAACCGATTCACTTCGTAAACTGGTTACATTACCCCATAAACTTTTAAGTTTTGATTTGTGCGTAATTTCACAAATTCTGTGCATTAATTTTATTGTTATAATATAATGTATATGGTATAATTTTACGGTTAAGTAATTTATTGGAGAGTGAAATGTGAAACAGATAGCTTTAAAAACTATCGCTATAACATTGGTTATGGCGTTGTGTGGTTCTTTTAGTGGATGTATTAATGACAACACTGTTCAGAAGGCTGTAGAAAATATTGTTATCGGTAAAAAGCAGACTAAATATAATACAGTGAAAAAAATCACTGTAACCTCTGACTATGAGGAAATAAAGCTTTCATACGGATATAAATCCTTACAAGATAAAAACCAGAAAAAGCTATATATAGCTATGGAAAGTGCTGTAGACTCTGTAAGTGACGAATTAAAAGACGGATTTTACCTTATAAAGGAAATAGAGCTTGAGGATATAAGCCTGTCAGAAAGCAGTATAAGAGTCACCCTTGAAGCCTTTAATTGTGACCACCCAGAAATTTTCTGGACTGCAAACTCCTTTGGTTATTATTCTGATGATGATGTTACTATTGTTCAGCTATATTCAGAATACAGCAGTACAAGCATTAATTCCATGCAACAACAGCTTAACACAGCTGTAGAAAGCTTTGTCAACGAAATACCACTTGGACTTCCGGAATATGACAGAGAAAAATTCATACATGATAAGCTATTGCAAAGCTGTACCTATAATGAAGACGCAGATTCCTCAAATGGCAGAGAAACAGTCTTTACTATATATGGTGCTTTAGCTGAAAATTCAGCTGTATGCGAAGGCTACACAAAGGCAATGCAATATCTGCTTAAGCTTGTGGGTATAGAATCTATTACAGTCAATGGCTACAGTAAAAACGAGCTACATCAATGGAATATGGTAAACATAGATGACAGCTGGTATCATCTTGACTCTACATGGGATGATCAGGATAAGGACGAAAACCAGACCACGGGTATAATCTATTCGTATTTTAACCTGACCGATGAAGAAATCAAAACTGACCACGAAATAGCTGACGACTACACAAAGCTTACTGAAGAAAGACTATGTGGTACACCTCATAAGGATGCAGATTTATTCAACCTGCCTTTACCTGTGTGCACATCTGAAATTGCAAACTTTTTTAATAATGACGGTGTAATTTTTACTTCGTTTGATGATTACGACTGCTACAATAATATAGTAAACAAGCTTTACAATGCCGCACTCAACAAAGAAGCAGGATTCAGCATAAGGTTTTCTGATGAGCTTGATTTCAATGATACTATGGATAAAATGTTTTACAGCTATCCTTATGTATTTTTTGATTACACAGCTGATGTAAATGATATGCTTGATACTGATTATAAAATCAACGACAATTTAAGTATTCTCACATATGACGACCTGGGTGTTGTTCATGTAAATCTGAGCTACACCTGAGCATAGCTTTTTTACAGCAACAGTCTGGTTAATACTACGCTTTATTAACAGGAGGTAAACCATGGAGCCTAAGGATTATATTGTTAAGGATATTCAGGGTGAATACGCTATTCTTACTGACCTTGCTGACAACAGCGAGCTTTTTATAGCTATGGCACTCTTACCTGTTGATACCGACATCAACAGCAAGCTACATTATGAAAATCTGATATATGAAATAACAGAATAATAATTTATATAAAACTAAAAAGGGGCTGTCTCACTAACGAAAGTGAGGCAGCCCCTAAATCATGTGATTTTGCAAACAAAACAGCACCAAAGTTTTTAAATTGATGAAAAAAATTGCATAGCAAAGCTGAGGTATTGCTACCTCTTGTTGAAAAATA
>JAXJDU010000060.1:0-4105 GCA_036301785.1 Acutalibacteraceae bacterium
ACTACCCAGCCAACAATTACAACGCCAAGAATTATACCAGCCCATAATCCAAGAGCTATAAATAAATTACCCTCACCAGCGTCTGTGATAGCAAATCTCTCGATAAATGGTGCGTCGGTATATGTTTCTGTTAAAATTTCCGGAACATAAGCCTCGGTAGGTGGCTCAGTAGGTGGCTCGTAGTTGTAGTCATAATCCTCGTTTTCGGTAGGAGCGTATAGTGTTGTTATTTCTTCAGTAGGATGTTCAGTAGGTATTTCCTCTTCGGTTTCTTCCGGCTCAGTTGCAGTAAAATGGTCTATTACATTGTTTACTGTGTCATTGATTACTCCGTTTGCATTATCTACAACACCGTTAAAATCCTCTACAGTATCATCTATAACATCGCCTACATTGCCTATAACATCATCAAGATACCCCTCGGCATTGTCCAGAGCGTTATTTAATCCGTCTTCTATCTGGTGCAGATAATCCTCTGGTGCAGCCATTGCCACAGGCATAGAAGAAAAAGCTATCATTATACATATAAAGGCAACGGATAATATCTTAAATATCTTCTTGTTCATGTATTACCTCTCTGATAAATTCTGGTTGTTAAGCTTACTATAATTATAATGCAAAAATATTCTTTGTCTACATAATGTAATGAAAATTTACAATTTAGTCTAACTCTTTAATAACTGTATTTGCTACTGGTTGCTGTTAATGCTATAATAGCTGTAAAGATATATTAAAGGTGGCTATGTAATGATAAATGCTTTTTTGCTCGAAAGTGATGTGCTTGATAGTGATGAAATATTCAATAAATATTATAGCACAATGTCGCAGTATCGCAAAAATAAAATAGATAAGCTTAAAAAGCGTAGTGATAAAAATTTGTCGTTGGCTGTAGGGATAATAATGCAGAAATATTTAAAACAGCTTGATTTAAATGAACAGGAAATGAGCTACAGTACAAAGGTAAACGGTAAACCGTTTTTTACAGATTATTGCAACCTGCATTTTAACGCTTCACATTCTGGCAATGTTGCTGTTTGTGTATTTTCTGACACCGAGGTTGGTTGCGATATTCAAAGGCTGACAAATGCAAACAGAAACATAGCTAAAAGATATTTTACACAGCGGGAGTATGATTATATTTTTAACAATACAAATCCAGACGAAGCCTTTACACGGATATGGAGTATAAAAGAAGCTTTTTTGAAGCTGGAGGGGACAGGCTTGGGTGGAGGTTTGTCAGCTGTAAATGTGATTATCGATAGCGATACAGCAACTATAGATTGCAGTAATGTAAGTGTAAGTGAGTTAAGATTTAAGGAGTATTATATCGCTGTATGTAACTATAAAAGTGTGGTGACAAATGATATAAAAATCATTTCTATCTAATCTTAAAAATGTGTATAATTTTGGTTGAGAATAATTTCTTGTTTAGAAATTGTAAACAAATTATGAACAAAACAATTACAAACTTGAAAATATTTAGTTGGTATTTTATAATAAAATTGTAATAAATTTGTTATTATTACAAAAAAATATTTAGTAAAATGACGAACACCAATGTATAAGAACGGAGGAATTATGGAATCTACCCCACCAATGATTAAAAAGGTTGCTACTGTTTTATGTGCGGTGTCTATTTTAGTTACAGCGTTTGTACCGTCTGCAGGAGCAGTTGATACACTTGACCTTGAGCAAGCTACTCAACCGTTTTATTCAGAAACACAATCGCAGCTAAATCTATTAACAGATATACAGCCAACAGAGGCAACCACAGAATTACCAACAGAAGCTATAACAGAATTGCCAACAGAAGCTCTTACAGAGACTTTTACAGAGCCAGAGATATTTGTTCGTGAAGAAAAACCAGTAGCTATAGCATCAAATGCAGCAGCTACACTTACACCAGCAAGTATGACAATGGGTTTAACCGAGAGCTATAGAGTACAAGCCTCTATGAGTGGTACTCTTACATGGACAACATCTAACTCAAATGTTGCTAAGGTAAGTAAAAACGGTACTGTTACAGCAGTAGGCAAGGGTTCAGCTGTTATTCAGTGCAAGTCAAGTAATGGTCAGTCAGCTACTTGTAAAATAGTAGTAAAAAATGCACCAACCAAAATTGAATTAGATGAAACCTTCCTTACTTTAGGCGTTGGAGAACAGCACGATTTTTCAAGCACATTAGATGCAGGTGCAGGTTCATTCCTTAGATCATACGCATCTTCAAGCTCACTGGGCTTGCCGACAACAAAGGCTGGTGGAATTGCAACAGCAAAGCAGATGGGCAAATTTGTTGTAATATGTGCTACATACAATGGCCTGAAAGCAAAATGTACCGTACAGGTTAAGCAGGCTCCACCAAAGGTTTCATTTGATAAAACCAGCGTTTCTTTGACAAAGGGAAAAACCTGCACACTTAGTCCTGTAATTCCAGCTGCTTGTAATTCTAACGATTACACCTTTACTACAAGCAACTCAAATGTTGCAGCAATAAGTAAAACTGCTGACAATAAGGTAGTAGTAACTGCTAAAAATAATGGTACTGCAACAATTACAGTAAAAACCTATAATGGTAAAACAGCAACATGTAAGGTAACTGTAAAGGATGAAACAACAAATCTTACAATTTCATCAACAGCTACATCTATTCTTAAGGGCAACCATGCTTATATCAAGGCAACTGCTACACCAGACCAGACAATTACCTATTCTTCTTCAAACTCTGCTATAGCAAAGGTAAGCAGCAACGGTATTGTAACTGGTGTTTCAGGTGGTACTGCTACAATATCTGTTAAGGCAGGTACTACAGTAAAAACCTGCAAAATAACAGTATCTTCAAATTCATCAGATACCTATGTTCCATACACAACATTTACAATCAATAATGGCAAAACAGTATACTTCAAGCCTTACGGTTCAAGCTTTACATCATCAGACCCATCAGTAGCTACCGTAGACTCTAAAGGCTTTGTTACTGCTAAAAAGCAGGGTGTAGCAATTATTACAGCTGATTACTACGGCTCTAAGCGTACATGTGCACTTACAGTAGTAGGTGCAGACCCAATCCGTTTCAGCTATTCATCACCAAATACTGCTTCTAAAAACCAGAAGGTAGCGTTGGTAGCTATTACAGATAAGCAGCGTACATCAGTTAAGTTTAATGTACAGGTAAATGGCACTACATATTCTGTACCAGCAACAAGCAAAGTACTTGACAGCTCCGGTAACAGATATATCTGGAAGGGCTACTATACATTCACACAGGCTGGTGAATATCCTGTAACAGCATATTCAATGTATAACAACGATGGTAAGTACAGCACTTGTAACGCAGGTAAGAGCACTGTATTCGTAACAGATGTTTCTTCAACTTCAGCTGTATCATACAGCAAGCGTAGACCAAGTGACGAGATATTATCATTGAATGCAAGCTATGAGGGCTTTGTAGGTACTGTTTACGACGACCCACTGGTTAGCGATACACCTACAGTTGGCTATGGATATGTAGTTCAGAACGGCGATGTATTCTATAATGGTATGTCAAAGGAAGAAGCCTTTGCTTTAATGGTTTCTACAATGAACGACAGCTATTATGCTTCTGCTGTAAATGAATTTATGTCTGATTATCGTATTAAGTTTAATCAACAACAGTTTGACGCTTTAGTAATGCTTGTATACAACCTTGGCTCAGGTGTACTTTACAATGACGATGTTGAGTATATTCTGACAAATTGCAAGGATTCAAACGGCGTAAGAAATATGAATCTTGTAAATAAAACTGCACTTAAGCAAGAGCTTGTACAGTGGCACCATGCTGGTGGCTGTGTATGGGGCTTGTTGTATAGAAGAATAGACGAGCTGGAAGTATTCTGCTATGGCGACTATACAAGAGATGGAAATAGCAATAAATACGGTATGACTTACCGTTGGGATTGCTATTAATCAGATAATTAAACAAACAAGAAAGGGGCTGTCTCACTAATCAAGTGAGGCAGCCTGATTTTTATGCAAAAAAAGAAGGAGACTTCGGTGAAGAAGTCTCCAAAATGGTGTATAATGTAGTTGACAAAAAACAAAACCACCATAAAGGATTGTACAACAATGA
>JAXJDU010000061.1:0-10379 GCA_036301785.1 Acutalibacteraceae bacterium
CCCCTTGACCCCATAAACTTTTGAAAAAGTTTAATCAAAACTTTCACGCTATCTCGCCACTGGTGTGAGCGTTAACTCACACCGACAAACTACAATTTTTTAGCTAAATTATCTTCATTTATAAAATGGATTTATTATTACATTTTATGCAAAATAACGCCACATTAGAGTATAGCACAAAAAAATAAAAAAGTATAGATAAAATAGAGAACATTGGTTCTTTTAATTATCTATACTTTTTGTGTATATTTTTATCAGATTAAATCATCTCATCCATAAAGCCAGATCCCCTTAGAGAAACATAATCATCGTCTGCAACAATAACATGGTCAATAAGTGCTACCTGTATCAGCTTTAACGCCTTAAACACCTTACCTGTGGTGTAAATATCGTCATTAGATGGCAACGCAAGTCCACTTGGGTGGTTATGTGCAAGCACTGCAAATTTTGCATTATACATAACAGCTAATTCTATTATCTTACGCACATACACCTCACAGGCAGACACCGAGCCCTTGCTTACAACGCCACAAAATACCTCTTTATGCTTGCTGTCTAAAAGCAACAGCACAACAGCCTCGTAATCTCTGCCAACAAACTTATGCTTCAGCTTTTCGCCAGCGTTTTCTACATCAATTATTTTATCATCATTATTGTGCTTATCCTCCATATACAATCTGCATATCTGTGGTATAAGCTTTAAATAGATGGCACAATTTTCGCTTATACCTTGCTCCTTCAGCTTATCAATGGGTGCGTCAAACACAGCCGAAATCGAGCCAAACGAATCTATAAGCTGGTGTGCTATTGGGTTAGTATCTTTTCTTGGTATTGCATAGTACAGCATAAGCTCTAAAATCTCGTGCATTTCAAGACTGTCAAAGCTGTTATCTAAAAACTTTTTTCTTAATCTGTCTCTATGTCCAATGTGTGGATTATCAGCCATATTCTACACCCTTTTGTTGAAATGAAGTATCTGCTACGCAGATATGAAGCCAGCCTTACGGCTGATGAAGCTTTGCCAAGGGCAAAATGAAGCTATTACCCTTTCGGGTAAAAATTGTGGGTCTGCGACGCAATTTTATATAAGTAAATTATAATACAGAGTTAAGCAAAATAAAAGAATTAATTGCATTTTTTACCAGAAGTTTTATCGGCATAAATTTATACATAGCACAAACAATAGCTTTAAGAGGTGATTTAATGAACAGCGATACAATTAATCTGTTAAAGGAATGTAACGCAGGCTGTAAAAGTGCTACAAACAGCATGGAGCAGGTACTTGGCTATGTTAAGGACGATAAGCTTAAATCTGTTATTAACGATTACAACGACAAGCACATAAAAATAGGTGATGAATGTCATAACCTGCTTAATAAATACGGCAGTGACGAAAAAGACCCACAGACAATGGCAAAGGCTATGAGTTTTATATCTACCGAGGTTAAAATGATGACAGACAACAAAAACCAGAAGGCAGCAGAAATTATGATGGACGGCTGTAACATGGGTATCAAGAATGTTAGTGGGTACATTAATAAATATACTCATGCCAACAACGACAGCATAGAGCTTGCAAACAGAATAGTAAAGCTTGAACAAAGCTTTATTGAAGATTTGCGTTGCTTTTTGTAGCACAAAATAAAAACAAAAAAAGGGATAGCTTTTACACTATCCCTTTAAATGCTATGTATAAATAATTACATATACTTATTAACAAAGTTGTCTACTACTGGAATTACGATTGTGCCCTGATTTAAAGCCTTCAGACCAAGAATAGCAAACAGAACTGTCTTACACAATGCCAGAGCAGTTGTGATAAAGCTGATGATTGATGGAACAACTGGTATAGAGAAATGACCACCAAATATGCTTACAAAGCTGTTGATAAGACCCAGAATGTCAGGAATAAAGCCGATGAATAGTGACAGAACTGAGAACATAAGGTAAAGAGATACTGCCTTTACACTTGTTCTTCTCAGCCACTCGTTCTCTTCCATAAGAAGAACATAAGCTGCTAAAAGAACTAACAGCATCAAACCGTTAAAAAGACCTGAAAAATATATTGCTGCTCCCACAAGACCAACTGAAACTCCTAATTTTGCTTTCTGCATTTTAAATCTCTCCTTGATTTTTTAATTATTTTTATTATTATGCCAAGCCACACTCAGCATAAAAGCTTGTTTTTAACCTTTGGGTTTATTGCCACCAACCTATATGGCAATATTACGCTATACTACTGATTATCCCTGTTCTACAGGAGTACCACACGCAGCACAGAACTTCATGCCTGGCTTAACCTGAGCTCCACACTCAACACATACTATTATATCATTAGCAGTCTGTGGTGCATAAGCCTGTGGTGCATAATTCTGTGGTGCAGCAGTCTGTGGTGCAGCCTCTTGCTTTGGCATAGGCGAGCCACATGAATTACAGAATGCAGATGACAATGAAACCTCGCCACCACACTTAGCACATCTTACTACGCCCTTGATTGTCTTAATCTGGTTCTGATAGTCGGCAATCTTTCTTTCAGATTCGCTGATAGCGTCAACCATAGCCTTAAAATCCTCTTCGCAATCATCCTTATGTAGTGTAACATAAAGCTTACCAATCTGATTATAAGCATTATTTATGTTGTTCTCTTCGTCATTAATCATAGAATTAATCTTTGCTACCTCTGCAACATCCTTAGTTTTCTGAATTGTTGTCTGACCAGCCTGAGAAATCTTTTTTCCTAATTGATCAAAAAAAGCCATTTAAAAAACCTCCTTTTATTTTTTACAATTACCATAACTTTTTCACTATTTAAAACAAATAGCACAACCTGCCACCATTCTAATAAAGCCATATATACAGCTGTTTTTACAATGGTAAATTAATCATAATTTTAATACTTTATCTGTAAAAAGTCAATGTACTATAATATCAGCTTTTTCTACTCTTTTTTTAATAATTTGGTGATACTGTACTATATAAAACCTATACTATGTACGCATACAGTAAACTAAAAAGAAATTAACATATTAACATTAAACTGCATCTATTGTAAACTCCATCATATCATCTAATCTTAACAACACCGGAGAATACCCACAGCCTGCACCGGCGTCAATATTTATCCATGTGTCTGTCTTTATAATTCTGCCACTATACTCTTTGCCGTACATAAAGGTTGGCGAGTGACCGAAAACAGTTGTTATGCTATCATAATATCTGTCACTAAGCTTTGTTCTGTTCCACAAAAGCTCATCAGCTGAATATTCTGATATTTTCTTACCCTTTTCAAAGCCACCTAAGCCACTATGGGTAAGCAGGAAATCCTTGTCACCTACAGACACAACCTCGTACAATGGTGCTTCACGAAGGTATTCGATAATATCAGCTCTGTCATCCTTACCCATAGCATAAAAGCCTTCTAAGGTCCACTTAGCACCGTTATCCTTCCAGGTTTCAAAAAGCTCCAGCTTCTCGGCAGTAAGGCTCTGCACATTTTCTTCGTTAACCTCTTCAAAAAGGAAACCACACGCAAGCAGCATAGCCTCGTGATTTCCTAAAATCAATTCAACATTTTCCTGAAACAAAAGCCACTTCAAATATTTTGTACTGTCCATTCCCCTGTCGATTACATCACCAAGAATAAACAGATAATCCTCCTTTGAAAAGTTCGCTTTATTCAACAGCTCCTGAAACTTATCAAAAGGATACCCATGCAAATCAGAAATTACATAAACCACACTTAACACCTCATTACTGAATAATTATATAAAACTATAGTATAAAATTATAATACTAATAAAAGTATAAAGCACTCATATTCTGCTGTCAATAAAGCAGATAAAACAAAACAGCTTAATAACTATATTCGCCACTTTATTCATAACTACTCACTTAAATCTAGCATAAAAAAATCCTGTTGTCACCATAGCGTTCGCTTGATAACAACAGGATTTCAACATAAGCTTATTAAGCTGTCTGATAATCAGCTTAAAATATCAATTTGCATAAACGCTGATATTTTATTATAACTTTTTAACCGTATCATTTATCATTGTATGGTGTATCTTCTACACCGTTTTCCATCAGCTTCAACACCATTTTATCTAACACTTTACCCCAAAAAGATTTAAACTGTTTTGTATTACCAAACCATTTAACAAGAGTAGGACTTACGGTATAATACAATTTAATAAACAATCTTCCAGCTAAAGTTTTAGCAAGGCTGTAATCTCTGAATCTACGAAGAACCCATACTTGTGGGCAATCATACGAACCATATACACATGTAGCCACATAACAACCCTGACTATCATTATTGCTATATGAACCAGAATCGCCAGAACCTGTAGATGTACTTTTAGAACCGTTATGATGATAGCTATCAAAAAATCCAGGGTCTGAGCTTCCTATTTTCTCTCTTTGATTATCATAATGAGTGTAACCACCAAAAAGTCCAGGCTCTGAGCTTCCTGTTTTTTTGCCCTGATTATCATAATGCTTGTAATCACCGAAAAATCCAGGGTCTGAATATCCTGTCTTATTACCGTTAGCATCATAATTAGTATAACCACCAAACAATCCTGGCTCACTTCTTCCGGTTTTTCTTCCGTTTTCATCATAGTGATATACTGTGCCAAATAAACCTTTTTCGCTTCTGCCTCTGTTAGCCATAAGAATACCTCCGTTAAAGTTGTATTATATTTATATTTTTACCCCTATATACATAATACACTTTCAGGTGTCCTATAAACCGTACTCATCTCAAAACTCTAATATTTTTTCAACATCAGTTACTAATCAAAAACATCTTTCATCATAACTCTTTTCAAGTCATTTGTATGCAATGATAAGCTTCTATACACCTTCACCTTTATTCTAAAAGATTGATACAAAAAAAGGAAGTCCAATAAATGGTCTTCCTTTTTGTATTTCTTTTCAAATGGTCTGAAAATAGTCTAAAACAAGATTTTCTTAAAGCACAATATGATAAAAAAACTTGATATTGATAGAGTTATTATTTTTCGATTGGCTTCATTGTTGGGAAGATGATTACATCACGGATTGACGCACTGTCTGTAAGCAGCATTACAAGTCTGTCGATACCCATACCCATACCACCTGTTGGTGCCATACCGTACTCAAGAGATGTCAGGAAGTCCTCATCTATCATGTTAGCCTCTTCGTCACCTGCTTCTCTCAGCTTCAGCTGGTGCTCAAATCTGCCTCTCTGGTCGATTGGGTCGTTAAGCTCTGAGTAAGCATTTGCAAGCTCTCTGCGTGTTACAAACAGCTCAAATCTCTCAACAAGCTCTGGCTGGCCTGGCTTACGCTTTGTAAGTGGAGATACCTCTACTGGGTAGTCGTAGATGAATGTAGGCTGATGTAGCTTATCCTCTACATACTCCTCGAATGCTGTATTCAGGATATTACCCCATGTATCAGTTGACTTAACCTCAAGATGTAGCTGCTTAGCAACCTCTTTAGCCTTTTCTGTGTCGCCTGTAAACTCGCTGAAGTCAACGCCTGCGTATTCCTTTACAGCGTCAATCATTGTCATTCTCTTAAATGGTAGTGACAGGTCTACAGCCTCACCCTGATATTCAATCTGGTCTGTGCCATTTACAGCAAGGCAAGACTTATTGATAAGCTTTTCTGTTAAGTCCATCATACCGTTATAGTCAGTATAAGCCTCGTAAAGCTCAATTGTAGTAAACTCTGGGTTATGCTTTACATCCATACCCTCGTTTCTGAATAGTCTGCCGATTTCATAAACCTTCTCCATGCCACCTACAATCAATCTCTTAAGGTATAGCTCTGGAGCAATACGAAGGAATAAATCCATATTAAGTGTATTGTGGTGTGTGATAAATGGTCTTGCAGCAGCACCACCTGCGATTGTGTTAAGAATTGGTGTTTCTACCTCGATATAACCAACCTCGTCAAGCTCCTTACGGATTGTCTTGATGATAGTGCTTCTTGCGATAAATGTATCCTTAACCTCTGGGTTAACCATAAGGTCAACATAACGCTGACGATATCTTAGGTCCATATCCTTCAGGCCATGGTGCTTCTCTGGCAATGGCAGCAATGACTTTGAAAGAAGTCTGATTTCTTTAGCGTGTACAGAAATTTCTCCTCTTCTTGTTCTGAAAACAAAGCCCTTAACCTCTACAATGTCACCGATATCCCACTTAGCCATCTGAACCTTATAGGTATCCTCGCCAACATCGTTAATTCTGATATACACCTGCATACGACCACTTCTGTCGTGTACATCTACAAAAGATGCCTTACCCATATCTCTCCAGCTCATAATTCTGCCGGCGATACAAACATCCTTGTTTTCCATTTCTTCAAAATTATCAATAATATCGCTGTTAAGAGTATCTCTGCAGCTTGTTGTGATTTCGTATGGGTCATTGCCTGCGTCCTGCAATGCCTTTAGCTTATCTCTACGAATCTGAAGCAGCTCGCTTAAATCCTGCTCCTGTACCTCAACCTCAGGTGTTGTATTTTCCTGACTCATCTTAGTTCTCTCCTGTCTTTTTCAAAATCTCTATAATCTGGTACTCAATTACACCTGCTGGTGTTTCTACACCAACAACCTCACCAGGAGCCTTATCCATTAAAGCTGAGCCAACTGGTGATTCGTCTGAAAGCAAGCCGTGCAGTGGGTCTGCTTCGTTTGAGCCAACAATTTTATATGTGATTTCTTTATTCATTTTTAAATTCTTTACAACTACAGTTGCACCTGTACGAACCTTACCTGTGTCAACATCCTCGATAACTACAGCATTTTTAAGCATATTGTCTATTTCTGCAATTCTTGCTTCTACTATAGCCTGCTCGTTTTTAGCTTCGTCGTATTCAGCATTTTCTGAAAGGTCACCGTAAGAACGGGCAATTTCTATTTTTTCTGCAATTTCGTCTCGTTTAGTAGTTTTCAGCTCATCCAGCTCTTTTTGTAGGTTTTCAAGGCCTTCTTTTGTTAGTCTAACTTCCTTTTGCATAAGTAACCATCCTTTACAGTTTTATTAAAATACTCTGGCAAAAAGCATTATGTTTGCCATATAAAAAGCAACAAACAAACGCCATTTCACAGATTACCTTGATTTGCATATTTAATTTAAATTTTATCATTCAATACCGTTTATGTCAAGTAATTTATTGGTGTAATTACAATTACAGACCCTAATTATTAAGGATAATTCTTTAACAAAAAACAACCCCAAAAAGGGTTCAGCCACGAACAACTTATATCTATTCATAAACACTCATGACAATTCATAGCAAGAAATTATAAGCAAAAAAGCACCGTTCTCTTTTGAAAACGGTGCTTTTGATTACATATTGAAATTCTGTTTGAATCTTGATAAAAACTCAACTGTTCTTGGGTTTTTAGGCTCGTTGATAACCTGATGTGGTGTACCTTCCTCTGCTATTACACCGTTATCCATAAAGATAATTTTATCTGCAACATCTCTTGCAAATTCTATTTCGTGTGTAACAACAATCATTGTGCTTTCAGAGGATTTCAAGCCTCTTATAACATTCAGCACCTCGCCTGTAAGCTCAGGGTCAAGTGCAGATGTAGGCTCGTCAAAGCAAAGTATATCAGGGTTAAGTGCTAAAGCTCTTGCAATAGCAACTCTCTGCTGCTGACCACCACTTAAATTACAAGGGTAAGAGTCCTTTTTCTCAGACAAACCAACCTTTTCAAGAAGTACAAGAGCGTTTTCCATTATCTTATCCTGTGCTTCCTTATAGGTTTTTACACCCATATACTCACCATTAAGCTTTAACTGCTCCTTAGCAAGCAGCTGTGGTGCAAGCATAATGTTATCTATAACCTTATACTGTGGGAAAAGATTAAACGACTGAAACACCATGCCAAAGTGCAGTCTGTTTTTTCTTATCTCCTTGTCGTTACTCTTTGACTTATCAACACCATCAAAAAGCACCTTATCATTTACTGTAATTGTACCTAGCTGTGGTGTTTCCAAGAAATTCAGGCAACGCAGCAATGTAGTTTTACCTGAACCCGATGAGCCGATTATAGCCAATACCTCACCCTTTTCAAGTGAAAAGCTGATATCCTTAAGAACCTCGGTTTTACCAAAGCTCTTCTTAATATTTTTAACTTCAAGAATAGCCATATAATCGCCTCCTTTAACCCTTGTAGTAGTCAAGCTTCTTTTCAATATAAGCAAACAGCAATGTTAAAATTCCACAGAATGCAAGGAAGAACACTGCAGAATAGAACATTGGCCAGATCAAGCCTGACATAGAGAAATCCTTTGCATTCATAAGAATTTCTGGTATAGCAATAACGCTTGCAAGTGATGTATCCTTTACAAGAGTTATAATCTCGTTGCCTATAGGTGCTGTAATTCTTTTGACTACCTGCATTAAAACAACCTTAAAAAATATCTGTGTTTTTGTCATACCAAGCACCTGGCCAGCCTCATACTGACCCTTTGGTATAGACTCTATACCACCTCTGTAAATCTCTGAGAAATACGCAGCGTAGTTAATGACAAAGGCAATCAGAGCAGCGTTCATTCTAGGAAAGCTGAATGCACCATTGCTTACAAGTGGTGGAATATAGAACACCACAAAAAGCTGCAGCATTAAAGGTGTGCCTCTTATTACCCACACAAAGGTTTTTGTAAGCCACTTCAGTGGCTTGAAGCTTGACATAGAACCCATTGAAATTATCAGTCCAAGTGGTAACGCAAGCAATAATGTAATCAAAAATATGTAACAGTTATCACCAAAGCCCTTTAAAAGCTGTTGCGATACATTAATAAACTCTTCCATAGTATTCCCTTATCTTATTCTGGCTTAACTATAATTAAATCCTGAAGCTCGTACTTAGCAGCGATTTCCTCCAGCTTACCCTCGTTAGCAAGCTGCTGAATAGCCTCGTTAACCTTTTTGATTGTTTCTGGGCTGTTCTTTCTGAAAGCAATACCATACTGCTCAGGAGCAAAACCCTTGTCATCAATTACCTTCAGGTCTGCATAGTCTGTACCGTTTGCTATTGTACCGATTGACATTACATAGTCGATAACTGCAATATCAGCTGTACCAGACTTAACCTCCAGCAAAGCCTTAGCCTGTGAATCTACAGAAATATACTCAGCCTGAGCAAAGAACTCATCAGTTTTAGCAACATCCTCACCAGCTGACTTTTTCTCGGCAACTACAGTAGCACCCTTTAAAGCGTCTGCACTTGTAAACTTAGCAGCATTTTCTGCCTTTGTTACCATAACCTGCTTGTTCTCCATATAAGGAACAGAAATATCCATATTCTGCTTTCTCTCGTCAGTAATTGTCATACCATTCCAGATACAGTCGATTGTCTTTGCGTTAAGCTCAACCTCCTTTGAATCCCAGTCAATTTTCTGGAATATTGGCTTAACACCCATCTTCTCACAAACAGCCTCAGCAAACTCTGTTTCAAAACCAGTCAGCACACCGTTTTCATCCATATAATTCATTGGCTCAAAATAAGTAATACCAATAGTCATTTTGCCATTTCCCTCGATATAGCTAAGGTCTGTTGCTGATGAGCCACAGCCTGCAAGCATTGTTGCAGCAGTAGCTGTAACAAGAATTGTTGATAGTATTTTTTTCATTTCTGGTCTCCCCCATATTTAAATTTAATTAATTATTACCACCGTTTTACAAAGCAATATTCAACACACAGGAATATATTGCACAGCTTTTTACGCTAGTTACTATATTATACCACTAACAAGCTACTAAAGTAAAGTGCAAACAGACATCTTTCTTACATTCACTTAAGATATTTTTAAATTTATTTTTCAAAAAAGTGTTGACAATCAATATTTTATAAGCTATAATATAAAAGCTGTAAGATTTACAGCGAATTAAATACTTATCGAGGTGTAACTCAGTTTGGTAGAGTGCTTGGTTTGGGACCAAGATGCCGCAGGTTCAAGTCCTGTCACCTCGACCATAGAAAACCAGTAGACTTTTAGTTTACTGGTTTTTTTCCTTTATATATACAAAGTCTGAGGACTTGAACCAGTGAAGGCTTATTTTATAGTAAAGCTACAAATCGATTTAAAAGAGGGATATCTCACTAATTCAAGTGAGATATCCCTCTGAAATTTCAGTATTCACTATTCTGAATGCTTTTATTTATAAGCCCCTTTGCAATCATAGCTGGTAAGGCTATAGTCACTAAAGCAAACATAAGTGTGCCTTATTGTTGTCGCTGTTTAATCTTTCCTCAAACTCACTCAGCACACCTTCAGAGCTTAAATCTCCTGGCATTAACCCGTTTTCAATTGCCCAGCTGATACTCAACGCAAAGCGATATGCCTCTTCTTTATTCATCTGATTAATTC
>JAXJDU010000062.1:0-11681 GCA_036301785.1 Acutalibacteraceae bacterium
CTTTTATTGTGTGTTGCTGTTTGTGTCAGTCAACGATGATTATTATATCGAATAAGAGCAGTTTTGTCAACACTTTTTTTAAAATTTTTTAAAAAGAATAAAAAAATTTTTGAAGGGTAAAAATATATAGTTTTACAGCCATTTTAAGCACGGTAGAGTTGCAGGGCAGATGTAATTACAGGCAACAGTGCATGACTGTTGCCTGTAATAATGATTATTAATCCCAGAATAATTCATCCAGAGTTTTTCCAAGTGTTTTGCATATAGCTATGCAAAGGTTTATTGTAGGGTTATAGTCGCCCTTTTCTATTGCACTTATTGTTTGTCGTGATACACCCACAGCGTCTGCTAAATCCTGCTGTGACATATCCTTGGCAACTCGTGCAGATTTCAGTTTTAGATTTTTCACTCTTATTCGCCTTCCTGTTCAGTTTTTTTGTTGATAATAAGTCTGATAAGTATTGTAATCACAATAACAGCAAAAGCTATTGAGGCTACTAAACTCATAAAGTCAAGAGTAAGCAAACCATTCTCGATAATACTACCATCTTTGATTGAAGAAATACCACCGTATCCACTGCATATAGTAGTTATAGAAAATAATACTATAAAGGGTATAGGTGTTTGTTTTAATGCGAAAAATGATTCGTTCCATATGTTGTAAACTGCAAATATAACTAATGCTATATATATTCCTGCATAAAGAGCAGCTGGGGTTGTCATAAAGTCCTTTTCAAGCAGTGCTGAAATAACACCGTAGCCTGCTACATAGATCAGGATTGAGAAAAATGCATACTTGAATGCTCGTCCTCGTATCAGCTCCTGGCGTTCGTCAAAGTTACAGCTTTTGTTTTTTGCAAGTTTTGAAACAATAAGCACAAGTGCAAAAATAAATACAATAATAAGAATCGGTAATAAATAGTCGTTCATAATTTGTTCCTCCAATAGTTAAATAAGATTTGTAAAATTTGTATTTCGGATCCTTGAGCTTAATATATCATATGATTTACATTATGTCAACTATATTTTACATAATTTTAAATTAATTTTACTTAATGCTATTGCACTTCTGCTTTCAGCACTAGTGCAGCGTTTGGGTGCTTGTCTGTAAAATATAAAAAATATACTGTAATTTCGCTATGACTTCCATATGTTTGTACAGTATTTTTTAGGGCTATTTCTTGCTCAAAACAGCGATATGTGTTATTATTTTTATTGAGTAGTATTCTTGCAGAAACTGCATCAGATTGATATGTTGTCACGGTTTTTATACTAATATCTGTTTGAATGGAGATTAGCATTATGGAGGTGATAGCATGAAAATTGGCATAATTGGTGCCGGCAGGGTTGGTACAGCTATAGCTAAATATATAACCCTTAAGGCAACACAGTATAGTACAAAGCATAGTATACAGGGCTTTTACAGCCTGCATTACAGCAATGCTTTGCAGTCAGCCGATTTTTGTAATACAAAGGCTTATAAAAGCCTTGACGAATTAGTAAGGTCAAGCGATACCCTTTTTGTTGCTGTACAAGACAGTGAAATAAGCAATGTGTGGGAGTGCATTGACAAGGATTTAATTAAAAATAAGTTTATTGGTCATTTTAGTGGCTCATTATCATCTGATGTTTTCAGTGGTGCAAAGGCTTACGGGGTGCATTGTGGCAGTATACATCCTATGTATGCATTCAGCGACAGATTTAATTCACACAAGGGCCTAGATAGTGTAGTGCTTACAGCAGAGGGCTGTGATGAATTTTTAAAGGCTGTTGTGCCTGTGTTTGAAGAGTGTGGTAATACTGTTTGTGTTATAGACAAGCAGTATAAAGCGTTGTATCATACTGCTGCGTCTATGGCAAGCAATCATTTAATCGGGTTGCTGTCTGCTGTGGTAGATATGCTTGTGCAGTGTGGCTTTACAGAAGATAACGCCTATAGTCTGCTTAAACCACTTATGACAGACAATTTAGAAAATGCTTTTAAAAACGGGGCAGAATATGCCCTGACAGGTCCTATAGAAAGAGGAGATATTACTACCGTTAAAAAGCATTTATCTGCTGTTGATAACGAGCAGGCTGTGCTTTACAAACAGCTTGCAAAAAAGGTAGTAAAGGTTGCACAGCGTAAGAATAACGATGCACAGCTTGCAGAAAAATATGAATATATCGAAAAGGAGCTGCTAAAATGAAAAATACAGTTATAACCTTTCAGCAAAGTAAAGAGCAGGGTAAAAAAATCAGTATGCTTACAGCGTATGATTATTCCACAGCTAAGCTTATGGACGAGTCAGGTATAAATGCTATATTGGTTGGTGACTCGCTTGGCAATGTGGTGCTTGGCTATGAGGACACACTTTCGGTAACTATAGAGGATATGATACACCACGGTGTGGCTGTTTCAAGAGGTGCTAAAAATGCAATGGTGGTTATAGATATGCCGTTTATGTCTTACCAGACCTCGGTTTATGACGCTGTTGTAAATGCAGGCAGATTAATGAAAGAGGGCAGAGCAAACGCTGTAAAGCTGGAGGGTGGCACAGAGGTTTGCGAGCAGATTAAGGCTATTACAAATGCAGGCATACCAGTTATGGCTCATTTAGGTCTTACACCACAGTCTATAAATGCGTTTGGAGGCTTTAAGGTACAGGGTAAATCAGCAGAGGCTGCACAAAGGCTTATAGATGACGCTAAGGCTGTTGAAAAGGCAGGAGCCTTTGCACTTGTGCTTGAATGTGTGCCGGCAAAGCTTGCAGAGTTGATAAGCAAATCAATTAAAATTCCTACAATAGGCATTGGTGCAGGTGCTGGCTGTGACGGTCAGGTGCTTGTGTATCAGGATATGCTTGGAATGTACTCTGACTTTACACCAAAGTTTGTAAAAAAATATGCCGACCTTGGCAGTGTTATGAAGGCTGCCTTTAAGGCTTATATAGATGATTTGGATAACGGTAGCTTCCCACAGCAGGAGCATAGCTACACAATAGATGACGAGATTATAGAAAAGCTATATTGAGTTAAGGAGATAAAGAAATGAAAATTGTAAATACTATCGCAGAGGTAAGAGAAATTGTAAAGGCATGGAAAAAGGAGGGCTTAACAGTAGCACTTGTGCCAACTATGGGCTATCTTCACGAGGGTCATGCAAGCCTTATAGAAAAGGCAAGCAAAGAAAACGACAGAGTTGTTGTAAGTGACTTTGTAAACCCTATTCAGTTTGGCCCAAAGGAGGATTTAGCAAGCTATCCACGAGATATAGACAGAGATGCAAAGGTATGTGCAGAGGCTGGTGCAGATGTTATCTTCCACCCAACAGCAGAGGAAATGTATTTTGAGGATTTCTCAACCTTTGTTGACATAACAGGTCCATCTGATGAGCTTTGTGGAAAAAGCCGACCAACACATTTTAAGGGTGTATGCACAGTAGTTTCTAAGCTGTTTTTAATTGTTGCACCAGACAGAGCTTATTTTGGCCAGAAGGACGCACAGCAGCTTGCTGTTATAAAGAGAATGGTAAGAGATCTGAACTTTGATATAGAGATAATCGGTTGCCCTATTATTCGTGAAGCTGACGGTCTTGCTAAAAGCTCAAGAAATACATATCTTTCAGCAGATGAACGCAAGGCTGCTGTTATTCTTAGCAAGGCACTGCAGCAGGGTAAAGAGCTTATCTTAAACGGCGAGAAGAACACACAGACTGTAATTGATAAAATTACAGAGATTATCAGCAGTGAGCCATTAGCAAGAATTGACTATGTACAGGTTGTAAGCTTCCCACAGATTAAGCCTGTTGATACAATAGACGGTGATATTCTTACAGCTGTTGCAGTTTGTATAGGCACAACAAGACTTATTGATAACTTTATAATCGAAAACGGAGCAGAAAAATAAGAATAAAATAAAAAAAGGGTGATAACTATGCAGGTAACAATGCTGAAAGGAAAAATCCACCGTGCAGTGGTACAGCAGGCAGAGCTTAACTATATTGGCAGTATTACAGTAGACCCTGTTCTTATGGAGGCTGCCGGTATATACGAGTACGAAAAGGTGCAGATTGTAGACATAGAAAACGGAAGTCGCTTTGAAACCTACACAATAGCAGGCGAGCCGAATTCTGGTATGATTTGCTTAAACGGTGCAGCGGCTCGCTGTGTGCAGAAGGGTGACCATATAATTATTATGGCGTATTGTCAGCTTGACGATAAAGAGGTTAAACAGCATAAGCCAAGAGTTGTGTTTGTAAACGAAGAAAATCAGATAGTGAAAACAGCCTCATACGAGAAGTATGGTGTGCTTAGTCAGGATTGTATTTAATTAGATTAAGTTAGGTTAGTTTTAGGGGTAGAGCTATGAAAAAGAAAAATATCGGTAAAATAATTTTAGTGATAATAGTTGTATTATTGTCAGCAGTTTTGTCGTTCGCTTTGGTAACATTTATAGTACATAAGGTGAAAAGCGATGCAGAAATGGAAGCACTTAAAGAAAAGGGCTATTACAACCCTGTTTCGGTTGGTGACTATTGCCTGAATGTTGCTAAATTTGGCAACGAAAACGGCAAGCATACTATAGTGGGTCTGGCTGGTTTAGGCTCGGGTGATTATGCAGTTGTTACCCGTCAGATGACAAAGGCAATTGAAAAGGATAATCAGGTTGTTTTTGTTGATCGTGCCGGCTATGGCTTCAGTGACGACACAAAAAACGAAATGACACTTGAATACATAGTAGAGGATTACCGTAAGGCTCTGAAAAATGCTGGAATAGAAGCACCATATGTGCTTATGCCACATTCTATTGGTGGAGCATATGCAACATACTGGTCAAGTAAATATCCTGATGAAATAGAGGGTATTGTGTTTGTAGATGGCTCTGAATTGTCTGCCACAGCGTTTGAGGAGGAGCCAGCCGAAAAGGTTGGTTTAGATGACAAATTGCTGGCAGCTCTTGCAAAAATGGGTATGAGCAGATATGTTCTGAGAGATTATTGCTATTCTTATCCGGATAATTTTTCAGCAGAGGAGCAATATCTGGGTGACGCATTGTCGTATCTTACACTGGATTCTATTGCACCTATTTCTGAGGCTTCATTTTTAGCAGAGAATGCACAGAAGGCGTTCAATACAATAGTTAAAAATGATGTTCCAAAGCTTTACATCTGTGCAAGCTGGGGATACACCACTAAAGAAGAATTTATAGAAAACGCTATATGGACAAATAAAATGATAGAGGCTAATAATCTTGACATAGAGCTACATCAGACTGAGTATAGTAAAGAGGAAGCTAAACAGCTGGATAATGCCCTTAAGATTATTAACGAAAAGGTAGAAACAATTATTGTTCCATATACTGAAAAAATGGGTAACTGCAAGATTGTTAAGCTTGCTGGTGACCATATGATTTATCTGCAAAAGCCAGAGGGCTGTAGCGAGATTTTAAAGGGCTTTGTTGATGATTTAGGTTAAGAAATAGTGGTATGAATTGCAAAACTAAATAAATCTAAGGGATAATATAAGCACCATTTAAAATCAGTAATTCTGTGTTTTAAATGGTGCTTGTACTAATCTCTGTTTAAACGGTTGCGTGTTTTATATAGTGTATAGCGTTTGAACAGAGATTAGTATAGTGATTTTATAAAGTGGAAGGAGAAATTAAAATGATATTATTTATAGAATGTGTTATTGCGTGTGTGCTGTTTACGCTTATTATATTGCCGGCACAGTATAAAAATCCAATAGTAATGATTGCGTCATATCCACCAGAGATAATAAAAAGAGTTGAACAGCTGCCACAGTATAAGGATACAATAAAGCAAAGTGAAAAGGCACATATCACCAAGAAAATAGGTGGGTCGGTATTTTTTGTTATTCTGTTGGCAGTGGTTGCTTATTTTTCGGGCTGTAAAGACTTTTTGTCTGCGTTTTTTCATGTGTTTATGCTGTTTTTTGCAGTTAATATTTACGATTTGGTTGTTTTAGACTGGGGTATATTCTGCCACAGCAAAAAGCTGAGAATACCAGGGACTGAGGACATGGATAAGGAGTATAAAAACCCTTGGTTTCATGTAAGGGGTGCTGCTATTGGTACTGCTTTAGGTGCAGTTATAGCGTTGCTGTCGGGTGGCGTTGTACAGTTGGTGTCAATGGTAGGTTAATTTAATAATGTTAAAGTCAATAGATAATTAAATAGAAAAAATTAAGCTGAATAAGATTAGCTTAAAATAAAATTAACGGTTTAATGGAGAGAAAATAGAATGAAAACATACACAAATAAGATAAATGGTATTGTGTATAGAATTACTGTTGAGGAGGTTTTATACTCACAGGCACAGGTGTTGTTTAATGCGATTAACAGAATCCCTTGCGACGAAATAAAAGATGGCTATAAAATACAGATTGGCTTTTCTCTTTATATTTTAGTTAAGAATTCTGATGATGATTATACTGTTGTAGTGGGTGACTATACTAAAAATCCGTTTAAGGATACAACAGAGGATTTAACACTTGCGTTTGGTATTCAGTTTCAACAGTTTGATATTTTACGCACCTATAAAATTGCAGGCGAAGCTGTAAGGTTTGATGATAAAATAGTGGTTGCAAAGGGTGCTTTGGATAAAGAAGCTATAAGCCTGCAAAGGTTTGCAGATTTAGGAGAATCTGGCTGGTGTGTAGAGGGTATTGGCGTTGACGAGAATGGTAATTTTGTCAGCGAAGAAACAAGGGAATACGAGTCTTACTATGCATTTGAGCTGTTGAATATTCGCCCTTGTCTGGTTGAAATATTACTGTTGCCGTATAACTATATGGTTATTGTTAATGGTGATGATGTTGTAGAAATTTTAAATGAACAGAACCAAAGTGTTATGGGAGAATAATTACAAAAAAATCAATAAAGCTGGGGCACTAATTTATCAGATTCGGGGTGCTATGTATGGATATAGAAAGAAAGCGTTTGCTACAAGAAAAGATAGCAAAAAACAAGAAGGTTCAAGAGGATAAGCGACTGGAGCTATACCGGAAAAAGATTATATCAGAGGTAGAGGGCTTTGATAAAAAATACAGCTTTGCAGATGAAGCTGTAGCTGAAAAAATAGACAGCTTTATTGGTAAGCTTAAGTTTTATTCACCTGATTATATTGTGATAGATGAAGAGGTGCACACAGAGCATAACAAAATGTACCTTTGTGGTTTGGACGGAAGCTTAGCTGAATTTAAAATGTATATTTATGGTGATTATAAGGATTTTATGAACGACTATGATGATTGGACTTATCTGGAACCTTATCTTCTGCTGATTGATGAAGATTTTATTCACTATATTTATATTGATGATTTCAGTGGTAGGGTAAAAGAGGGTAAGATAACAGTTTAAGTGAGTGTTATTAATATTGCTTTAAAAGTAAAAAATAGTAGGAATGATGATTGTGTATAGAATTGAAAAAACAGCTGATGGCTCAATCTTTGTTTTTAACAATATCGATTTAAAGCTAAGGGTTGTTGATGATGACCAATTAAAAAATATATACATAAATTACAACGGCTATAACCCTTTGTTTACAATGCTTACAGGAGAGTTTTCTGCTGAATGTGAGCTGGACTCTATACAGCTTGATGTAAAAAGCGAAATCAAAGGCTGTACCAGCAGCATGTACGCTGTTGTACCAAAAGAAAAGCTGGTTTTATTTGCTGAAGGTGTTTATTTGTTTATAATAGAAAATAAGGTTGAGAGTATGCTTGGTGATGAGGATATCTGTATCTGGGAATTTTAGTATCATTTTGGTTTGCGTATGATAAGGGAGTACAACGATGAAGCTTATTGAATGTGAAGAAGTAATGCTGTTCAGAGGGACTGTATTGCGATTTAAGGACGAGTATGAGGAATATGTTGATTTTATGCTTTGTGAATATCCATGCGTAGATGAAAAATATTGCCCTGTGGCTTTATACTGCGTTTCGGGATATGATGCAGGACATATAGAATATGTGTTTCCATTAGAAGCAAAATTTGAGAATAACTGGAAATGTATCAGCACAGAATGGCTGGTGAAAAACTGGAATAAAAGAGTGTACAGCCAATGCAGGGTTGATAAAATAGAAGTGATTATTTAAATGAATTTATGGAGAATTTAGAGTGTTATGAGTATGTTTGAAAATATAGATTTGCTTAAGCTGTTTGACAACGAAGGTGAATATGGAAAAGAATACAGCTTTGGTGAATTGACAGACGAAATGATTAGCAGAGCAGAAAAAACAATAGGCTATAAATTACCACAATCTTATATTGAGCTTTTAAGGGTAAAGAATGGTGGAGTTATTGATTCTGAATATGACACATGGCTTTCGATGATATACGGAGTAGGTCCAGGGCAAAATACCTTTAACGGATTAGAGGATATGTTTGATAACTGGAGATACGAATGGGAGTATCCTGATATTGGTATTCCTTTTGGAGAAACAGAGTCGGCTGGTCATGATATGTACTATATGGATTTCAGAGCAGTTGATAAAAACGGTGAGCCTAGAATTGTAAGAATTGATAACGAAATGGATAACGAGATTTATTTTGTGGCAGATAATCTGGTTGAGTTTTTAACAATGGTATATAATAATCAGGAACCACAGGAAAGACGGATAGACTAAGCCTTGATATACAAGTGATATGATTATAAAAAGTTGGCAGGAATAACAGAATGGACAAGTATGAAATTTTAAAAAGCTACTGGGGCTACGATGAATTTCGTGGAGCACAGGAAACGGTAATTGACAACATAATAAACGGTAAAGATGTGCTTTGCGTTATGCCAACAGGTGCTGGCAAATCGGTGTGCTATCAGGTGCCTGCACTCATGCTTAGTGGCGTTACTATTGTTATTTCTCCACTTATATCGCTTATGATAGACCAGGTAAAGGCACTTGTTAATATGGGTATAAAGGCAGCATATCTCAACAGCAACCTTACATCTCGTCAGCTTGGTATGGCTATGCAAAGGGCAAAAGAGGGGGCTTATAAAATCATATATGTTGCACCAGAAAAGCTGCTGACAAACAGCTTTATTAATTTATGCCAGAGTATAGATGTGTCTATGGTGGCTATTGATGAGGCACATTGTATTTCACAGTGGGGTCAGGATTTCAGACCTGACTATTTAAAAATAGTTGATTTTATAGAAACGCTGAGGGTAAGACCAATAATTTCTGCCTTTACAGCTACAGCCACACCACAGGTAAAAGAGGACATACAGCGTGTACTTAACCTTAACGAGCCTTACTCTGTAACAACAGGCTTTGACAGACCAAATTTAAGCTTTCAGGTTATGCAGCCAAAGGACAAAAACACACAGCTTTTAACTATTGTCAAAGAGAGAAAAAACGATTGTGGTATAATCTATTGCAATACACGCTCGGCTGTTGAAGATGTGTGCGACATTCTTTGCGAAAACGATATAAACGCAAAGCCTTACCACGCTGGTATGCCAATGGAAGACCGAAAGAAAAATCAGGAGGATTTTATATACGACCGTTGCAGAGTGGTTGTGGCTACTAATGCCTTTGGTATGGGTATAGATAAGTCTGATGTAAGCTATGTTGTGCATTATAATATGCCACAGAATATAGAAAGCTACTATCAGGAAGCTGGCAGAGCAGGCAGAGATGGCAACGATGCACAGTGTATAGTGCTGTATAGTGGCAAGGATGTAGCAGTAAACAGATTCTTAATAGAAAAATCAAGAGAGAATGAAGAAATGGACGCAGAGCTTTGCGAGATTGTTATTGAGCATAAGCTTATGCAATTAGGTAAAATGACAGCCTACTGTACTACTACAGATTGCCTGCGTGGCTTTATACTGAAATATTTTGGTCAGCCATACGAGGAGTATTGTGGTAACTGCTCAAACTGTAACGGAGAATTTGAAGAGGTAGATGTAACAGTAGAGGCACAGAAGATTTTATCCTGCGTTGCAAAAACCAATCAGCGTTTTGGTGCAAAAATGCTTGTCGATATTTTAAGAGGCAGTAAAAACCAGAAGCTGCTTGACTGGAATCTGGACAAGCAATCTACATATGGCTTGCTGAAGGAATACACCGAAGCAAATGTAAAACGAATAATTGATTTTTTGGTTGTAAATGAATATGCAATCCGTACACAGGAGAAATTCCCTATAATAAAGCTGAATAAAAGCTCTGTTAAAATATTAAAGGGAGAAATGACAGTTAAAATGAAGCTGCAAAAGGGCAGAAATATAAAGGCAACTGAAAAGCCAAAGGTTGAGTATAAAACCCACAGCTACAGCGATGAAATGTTTGAATATTTGCGAGCATTGCGAAACGAGCTTGCAGAAATTGAACGAGTACCGTCATATATTATTTTCTCGAATGTTGCACTACAGGATATGTGCGTAAAAAGACCAGCCACATTGTCAGATTTTCTGAATGTAAACGGTGTGGGTAAAAATAAGCTTGAACGCTACGGCAGACTTTTTACGCTTGCAATCGGCAGATATGCAGAGTATGAAAACGGCTTTTACTCAAGTGACGATTTAAAGCTGAGTGTAGAGGAGCTTTCTGCAATTCCACATTCCTACAGCGAGGGTAGCAGGGTATTGCATAAAGCCTTTGGCAAGGGTACAGTGGTAGCGTTAACTCAAAGCAATGATGAATATATCTTAAAAATCAGCTTTGACAATGGTGAAGAAAAAATGCTGTATAGTAGCTATTGTGGTATGAGGTTGGTTGAGGGTTAAAATTTAATTTTCAGGAGGATAACAATGACTAAAGAAGAGTATATCAAAAGAATGAACGAAGACAAAGAATGGGCACCAGGCTGGGACGCAATTCAAGATGAGTTTGAGCGAATTTACCCACAAATAGAACCTTCTCATTACGCCAGCTTAATGACTTCAAGAGCAATTTTTGGTGGAGATGAATTTATTGACGGATATTCTATTTACAATTCTGGCAAAGGTTATCAGCATATAGTTACCTTTGGTATGAGCGAGCTTTACGCAGATGAAGAAGCCTTTGGCGAAGAGTATAGCAAGTGGGGTTATGAAATGACTATGAAGCTTAAAGCAGATAAAGCAGAGGATTGCTTGTGGGCGTTAGATATGATTTCAAACCTTGCACGCTATACCTTTAAATCGAAGAATTTCTTTGAGCCTGAAGAATATATAGCTGGCAGTGGAACATCTTTGCATATTGGTACAGAGTCAATGATAACAGCTCTTATTACAGTTGCAGACACATCAGCAGAAACTCAAGACACTGTTCATGGAGAACTCGGTTTTATACAGCTTGTAGGTATAACGGAAGCTGAATTAACTGCAATTAAAGAGGACGGAAATAATCTTAAAGTTTTGATTGAGTTAATGAAAAAGGACAACCCAGAGTTGATTACAGATATGGATAGAAATTTTTCTTATTTATAATATAAGTTTCATAGCTATAGTGAGGGTAGCAGGGTGCTGCATAAAGCCTTTGGCATGGGTACAGTGGTAGCGTTAACCCAAAGTAATGATGAATATATTCTGAAAATCAACTTTGACAACGGAGAAGAAAAAATGCTGTATAGTAGCTATTGTGGTATGAGGCTGGTTGAGGAATAAATTGTAGTTTATCGGTGACTTTAAAACTCGCACAAACCAGAACTTAAAGTTTGGGTAAAGCCTTTTTAAAGGCTTTTGGGTCAAGGGC
>JAXJDU010000063.1:0-6521 GCA_036301785.1 Acutalibacteraceae bacterium
CAGGTTTATGCTGCTTACTGACATTGGTGAGGACTCTCTGGCTATCTGCTCTGACTGCGATTTCAGAGCAAATATGGAGGCTTCTCCTTGTATAATCGAAAACGAGGCTGGCGAAATTAAACCACTTGAGAAGATTTATACTCCTGATGTTAAAACAATCGAGGATTTGCAGAAATTCCTGAATGCAGATGCTAAGGCTTTTGGTAAGGCTGTTGTTTATCAGAAAAATTCTAACGATGATTATGTAGTTGTATTTATCCGTGGCGATTTAGAGGTTAACGAAACAAAGCTAAGAAATTACCTTGGCGAAGATATACACCCTGCACAGAATATTGTAACAGATGAATGTGGCATTGTACCTGGCTTTATTGGCCCTGTTGGCTTAACTGACAACGCTACAGTTGTTTTTGACAGCTCTTTAAAGGGTATTAATAGTCTTGTTTGTGGTGCAAATGAAATCGACTACCATTATTCAGGTATCAATGTAGAGCGTGACCTTGGTGAAGTTGAATATGCTGATGTTGCAAAGATTTTTGATGGTGCTATCTGTCCTAAGTGTGGCAAGCCTCATATTAATATTCAGCGTGGTATCGAGGTTGGTAATATATTCCAGCTTGGCACAAAATATACACAGTCAATGAACATGACATACCTTGACAACAAGGGTGAAGCTCAGCACCCAATTATGGGTTGCTATGGTATTGGTGTTGGCAGACTTGCTGCTTCTATCTGTGAAGAAAGCCACGACGATTATGGTCCAATCTGGCCAATGCCTATCGCTCCTTGGCAGGTTGAAATCTGTAACCTTAGAGTTAAAAACGAAGAGGTTACAAATGCTTGTGAAAATCTATATGACGAGCTTACAAAAATGGGCGTTGAGGTTCTGTATGATGACAGAGATGTAAGACCAGGCTTTATGTTTGCTGACGCTGACCTGTTTGGTATTCCTGTAAGAGTTGTAATAAGTCCAAAAACTCTGGAGCGTAACAGCTTTGAGGTTTCTTACAGAGATAAATCATTCAAGGGTGATATACCTGTAGAAAACGCTGCAAGCGAAATCAAGGCTATGGTTGAGAAGCTGTTGGCTGAATACAACCTATGATTTAAATAAATAAAAATAAAATCCACTTTAAGGAGCTGTATCAAAAGCATACTACACTGTAGATTGCATACAGACTCTTTAAAGTGGATTATTAGTAATTTTGTTTAAGCTATGTGTTACGCAAATACACTTAAATAAAATTAATATAAATTTAATTCTGCTTTCTTACCATTTTATATTCATCGTAAAGCTTGAAGTAATGACAATCATCAAAGGTGTTTTGCATAAACTTAACAACCTCGTCTTCATCAAGATTTACCTGACAAATATAACAATCGTATTCTTCATCATAAACATAGTTGGCACAATGCTCGCAATTTGATTTGCCTGCCATAATCTCACCCCTTTGTGTGGCTGTGTTAAAGATTTTTATTAACTCTGATTTACTTTTATTATAACACAGGTGTAACAGCAAACTCAATTATTTCTTAGCATAATAAAGCTTAAACAGAGTAATAGAAGGGATGGTTAATTAATGTATATTAGCTGGAAGCCTATAGCTGTATTCTGGAGAATAATAATATCACTTACGGGTACTATTGCTTTGCTTTTTACTTTTGGGTTAACCCAAGCAAGTTTCCAGAAAAATCAGCTGGAATTTTTTTATAATCTTATAACTATCATAACTGTAGTATATTACTATGTACTTTCTTTCTGGCAGATTAACAATACTAAAAAAGAAAAAACCTGTCTGGTACCGTGGCTTAAGGGAATGATAACGGTAAGCTGTGCCGGTATACTTATTATTACATATTTCTTTATCAATCACCAGGTAATACCACCATGGGAAGCCTACTTTTTTGCCAATGTAACACATTATTTTTTACCTGCCATGGTAATTCTGGACTGGCTGTTTTTTGACAAGAAGGGTTATTTCAAAGCCTTCTTCCCTATTATATGGACTATTCCTGCAATGCTGTATACTGTATATTCTTATGTTTCAGTTCTTGTATTGCATCGTACATTCAATCTTGAAGGCAGCTTTTGTTACCCTTTGGCTGAGTGTGGTAATTATCCTTATCCGTTTTTTAATTTTGATGCGAATGGTATTTCGAATACAATCGGTAAGCTGTTGTTGCTTGCTCTGATTTTTATTGTATTCGGTTATTTAATGTATTTTATAGATTTAATCCCTGGTAAGTTCAACGATTTTATTTCCAGCAGAAAAAAGAGTGAATAAACCTATATTAAACGCACTTTGAACAAAATCAAAGTGCGTTTTTTTACTTATTGATATCTTCCTTTATCATTGTATATATGGTATAATTTACATATAATTTTTAGGGGGAAATGACATTGGGAAAGATATCTGCAAAATCAAATAAGAGCATATACCACATAACAAGAGAAGAGCTTGGCTGGTCACGAGAAAAGGCAAGTGAGGAGCTTGTTACTGTGTCACCTGAGAGAATAGAGCGTATAGAAAACAACAAAATTGCTGCTCATCCTGACGATATTCTTGCAATGGCAAAAGGCTACAATTCACCACACCTTTGCAATTACTATTGTTCAAATGAATGTCCTATAGGACAGCAGTATGTACCTGAAATTAAGGCTAAGGACTTATCTCAGATAGTTCTGGAAATGATTGCTTCTTTAAACTCTATGAAAAAGAATCAGGAAAAGCTTATAGAAATTACTGCTGACGGTGTAATAGAAGACGATGAGCTTGAAGATTTTGTCAATATTCAGGAGGAGCTTGAGAAAATCTCTATCACAATAGAAACTCTGCAGCTATGGACAGAGCAAATGATTGCTCACAAAAAAATTAATCTGCAAAAATATAATGAACTTAAGAATAAATAAAATTCAGGTGCTTAGAATTCTCTAAGCACCTTTTATTTTGCACTTTAAGTAAAAAAACAGCAGCGTATTTTACTTAAACAGTAATGTATTTTTACGCAAAAATGCGTTATTATATATACATCGCAGTAAGGAAATGCTAATTGCCTTTGTCAGATTCTTACTGCAGTTCACATTCACTTATTTATTGAAAGAGGAGTAAACCAAAATGAAATCAAAAAGTAAACTGTTAGCAGTATGTTGTGCGTCTGCACTATGTATAGGTCTTGTTGGCTGTACACAGGCAGAGAGAGCTTCGTATAATCTATCAAAAGAAGCTGATAACTTTAACGATGTAAGACAAATAACTGTAATCAACTGCTTGCAGGGTGATGTTTTATTCCAGATGACTGGTAAAATGTCAATTACACCAGACCCTACTGAAAACCAGCTTGAAATCATCGTAGAAGATGAAAACGGTGAGTACAAAAAGCATTTCATCGGTCTTAGTGACAATGTAACCTATGTGGTTGAGGATATCACATCTAAGGATGTAAGCAAGTATAAATATACTTTAAACTTCAATCCAGAAATGTGGATACCAAATGACATAAAAACCATTGATTAACGGAGGTGATTGATAAAGCTGGTTAATTATAAATAAATCCATACATTAGCTTAATAATATAGAATACAGTATTTTGAGGTATTAAAGAGATTTTATTTAAATAATATATTTTACTACAAACGGATTAGAATAGAATAATGAGGTTTTTGTGTATCAGGGTTAATTACTACGGTAATCAGAAGAAATAATGAGGTTTATTTTAGCTATGTAGGATATGGTCGAAATTGATATAAGTGTGATAAGTGGTATTAAGGTAGAGAATATATAAGTACATATATAAAAGGGGCATATTCAGAATATGCCCCTTTTAGTTTTTATATTATTTTCAGTGCTTTTTAATATTATAAACTGCACATCATTTCGTATAGCCCTGGTACAGCCGAGGTAGCCAGAATCTGCATAACAGTTATTACATCAATTATTGTATGCCCTACCATTATAGGTAACGGGTTTTTCTTTTTATAATAATAGCAGCACAGAATTATTGTTAATGGCAAAAACGAAAGAAAGCGATAGATTATGTATTGCATATCAAATAATGTTGGTATAAAGCTGTGCTGTAACGCAAAAAAGAATGCAGGCATAAGCACTGCTATGTATTTATTTTTAATCTGGTTTACCCCACAGCCCAGATATAATCCATCCTCTGCAAAGGCTGTTGTAACAGGTAAAACAAAAATATTAACTACAGCCAGCCACAACGGTATTGGTGCTATCATCATTGGTGCTGCGTAAGGAATAACACCATAGCATATAAAGCCTGCAATGTACATTCCACTCATTCCTACAAGCAAAATAATTATAGAGATAACTACAATCTGCTTTGGTTTAGTTACACCCTTCTGATAATTAATCAGCTTAAAATAGTCTGAGCCTTTCGCTTTGGATATCAATACTAATAAAATTATGGTAATTATATTCACACCACTTGCAACAACAGACCACCAGTTGCTTATCTGGTCGGGACTTTTCTTGATTAACAGCGATGCTGTTACAAAAAACAGCAAAAATATTATACAACGAAACGGCAATAACAGCGGTAATAGATTTTCATTTTTCAAAAGCCTCTCCCCTTAATAATTCTTGACCTTTATCATATCACAACAAGCATGATATGTCTATATAAAACTGAAACACAAAAACAACCCCAAGTGCAAAGAATAACACTTGGGGTTAATTAATTCAATATTCAATTAAGCAAGTATGTACACACTTACATCTCTTCTGCCAAACTCTATACACTGGTCATATGAGAAATAGAACAAGTCAACCAATGCTGAGCCTTCCATAAGTGCTCCACCTGTATCTACTGCTGTTGCATAGCCATATACATAGCCATCATCAGCTACAATATAAAGCTTTGTACCAAGTGGAATGATATTTGGGTTTACTGCAACACCACCAACAAATACCTCTTTACCAGAAGCTGTTAGGGCACCAGGCTCTGCACAATATGCTGTACCTGAGCCATGAAGCACGCTTGTATAAACTACTTCGTTACCTGCCTCATCGTAAATAACATTATCGCTTTTTGTTGATTCTTGCTTTAAAGCTGGTTTTGCAGATGCTACAGAATTTGTAGTAGCCTCTTCCTCTGTCATTGTACCAATCAGAATTTCTTCAGCTACAGGCTCTTTAGTGATTGTAGTGCTTACAACCTCTTCTGAGTTAACCACACCATTAATCAGTGTCTGCTTTGTAACTGTTTTGCTCTGACCGTCTACACCCTTCACAGCAATCTTAGTTTCACCCTCTGGAAGCTCGTCTGTGTAGGTTTCGATTACATCAAAAGGAATCTTCTCAACTGATGATACATTTTTATAATCAACTCTTGTAATTACAATTGACATATCATCTGTAATTTCATCTGTAAGCTCACAGTTTATTTTATCGTTTTTGCCAAGTGTAATCTTAAGGTAATCCATAGCATTTTTAACTGTGCCGGCTGGAACCTTTACATTGCACTTATTGCCATCTGCACTGATATTTACTGTTTTTGTTGGCTTTATTGTAACAACCATATCAGACGCAAGCTTTGTGCTTGTGTGTGGTACAACTATATGGTCATCTGTAACAGCAACACCAGACTTTTCAATAAGGTCTGCAACTGTACCGTCAGCCATCATATATTTCTCTGTTTTGCCGTTATTGCTGATATAAACCTCAAACGCTCTGGCTACATTTACTGTAAAAACTCCGTCATCCTCTGAGGTTGTAACAACATCGTCTTTACCAAGCTTAATGCCTGCCTCTGCAAGAATTGTGTTTGCGTTTGTTGTTATTGTAGCCTGAGTAAGCTGTCTGCCGTCAACATTAATAACTGCTGTTCTGTTTAACGCTGCTACTGAAAGAACTGATGTAAGTGAAATAACACTTACTAAAAAGATAACTAAGCTCTTCTTAAAAATCAAGCTTGCTTTACTGTCGCTATTCATAGTAGTAATAAACATATGTAATTTAAGAACTCCTATTCTTTTTCTAAATTTACTTCCTGATTTTTTCACTGGAATACAAGCTACTAAAACCGTGCATAGAAGTATTAGTCTAATATTATGTTCTACAATTAGTATTATACCACCATATTTAGATATGTCAAATAAAGCGCAATATAGATTTTTGTGCATTTTGACAATAGGAACCCTGCAAAACCCTGCCAAATCGCTAAAAACCTAGTCTAAAAGCCATTTTCTGCCCCTCAATCCGACAGTAATCGGTTAAAATTCTGTACAAATTGCGAATTTTGAATTACAGCAAATTTACATTGGTTACAACTTTGTTTACATTTGTAATTATTTAAGTATGATGTGTAACAACAAATGTAATAAAGGTTGTTTCGGCTTATCCAGAACACTTGTACTATACTATTATTAAAGCTAAAACACCTTAATTTTAAGCATATTTAAATCAAAACCACCCGTTGAACGGGTGGTTTGCACAACCCCTATAAGGGGTTATTACTGGCGTACCCCCTGTGACAGGGGGTATCGAATGTTTGACAACGCATTACTA
>JAXJDU010000064.1:0-2880 GCA_036301785.1 Acutalibacteraceae bacterium
CTGTAAAAGTCTGTACCCTTTTTGCCTGCAAGAGCAAATTTACATTTACCAAAGCCAAGATCAAGTAGCTCGAAAAACTTTGTGCCGTTTTCAAGTATTGTATCTTTACCTACCACACCAAGGTCGCATACACCGTGCTCTACATAGGTAATAACATCAGCTGCCTTTGCAAGCACTGCTTCAATTTCGCCATTGCCTATTGGTAAAATAAGGCGTCTGCCCTTGTTTCTTACAGCTGAGCAATCATAGCCAAGCTCTTCCAGCAGGTTTATTGTATCCTTTTCAAGTCTGCCCTTTGTAAGTGCAATTCTTAGTGGTCTCATAATATTTGTATCCCCATCTCTTAAATTTCTTCAGTTCTTGTATTCGCGTTTACTACACAAAGCTTTTTAATGCCCTTTTTCTGAGCATAATATTTTGCACTGTCCTCTGATGGGAATACGCTGTATTCACAAACATAGCCCTGTGCTGTAAGCTCTTCTTTAACCTTTAGTGCTTCAATCTCAAAGCCGTCATCACCATGTACCATGATATCGGCAATTTTTGGAGTATCAGCACCGTTTATAGCCATATAAATTCTTGCAAGCTCATCTACATTTACACCAAAGCCTGCTGCACAGCTTGATTTGTCAAACTGGTTAAGCAGATGGTCATATCTACCACCTGTAAGCACAGCGTCACCACTGCCCTGCACATAGCCACAGAAAATCATATCACTATAGTAGTCGTTTTTCTGTACCATGCCAAGGTCAATCATCAGCTTATCCTCTGGCAGAATTTT
Source organism: Acutalibacteraceae bacterium (assembly GCA_036301785.1). Lineage (GTDB taxonomy): Bacteria > Bacillota > Clostridia > Oscillospirales > Acutalibacteraceae > CAG-964. The sequence continues at coordinate 782 of JAXJDU010000064.1, forward strand.
AGAAAGCTCTCTGTATAAGTCCTTTAAATAGAACAAAGCTGATTCTGCCTGTGTACCCTGAAATAGTGGTAAAGCTTTGCTGAATACCTCTTCACCACCGAATAATCTTGGCAGCTTTTTAAGTGCCTTTGTTGTGTCATTCTGTGGAATTTCATCAATCAGTGTGATAAGTGCTGAATAGTTTTTAGATTCTATGTAATCTCTGATTTCTTCCTTTTTGTCATCGCTTACATCAAGCTTATTCAGTATAGCCTTAAGGAATACTGCATGACCAAGCTCCAGACGGAAATCAGGTGTGATTTTCTTTAAAATTTCAATAGCTGAAATAAGAAGCTCTAAATCGGCTCTTTTTCCACCTGCACCAATAAGCTCCATACCAGCCTGACGCATTTCGTTGCTTCTGCCTGCCAGTGACTTATTGTTATGGAAGATTGGTTGATTGTAGCAAAGTCTTATTGGAGCTACTTCGTCCTGTAGTCTTGTAGATACTACTCTTGCCATTGGCACTGTAGAATCTGGACGCATTGCAAGCAGTCTGCCCTTTTTATCTGTAGAAATGAACATCTCTTCTGACAAATAGCCAAAACCACTTAATGTAAAGGTATCGTAAAATTCAAGTGTTGGTGTAATAACCTGGTTATAGCCCTTTGCTTTGAAAACCTCATCTATTATATTGCTAACCTTATTTATAGCAGTAGATTCCTCAAAAAGTAAATCTCTTGTACCCTCCGGAGTCAGCTTGTTATATTTCTTCATAATTGTTTATTCCCTTCTTCACTTTAGCGTGCTACTATAATAGCACAGTAAAATAATATTGTCAACCATAATATGGAATAAAGCCGGTAACCCCTAGCTTTATTCCATACTTATAGCCGATTAATCTTCGTTATCTGTAGTATTATCAGACTTAGAAGCCTTTTCGCTTACATTTGCCTTAATAGCCTTGTAAATCTTAAGCTTTTTAAAATCAACAGGCTGTTTTTCTACATCCTTCATAATATCACTGTCTGGTGATTCACCAAACTGCTGTAAGTAGTTTTTATTTTTAAGCTTATTATTTACAGCATCTGCAATCAATACATAGAATACAGAGAATACAGGTACAGCTGTAAACATACCTACAATACCAAACAGGCCACCACCCAGAACAACGCTTGCAATTACCCAGAAGCCAGAAATACCTATTGATGTACCCATTACCTTTGGCTCTATAAGGTTACCGTCAATCTGCTGTAATACAAGAATAAATACTGCAAACAATACAGCCTCTATAGGATTAACAAACAGTAGTATCAATCCACTTGGTATAGCACCGATAAACGGACCAAATACCGGAATAATATTTGTGATACCCATTATAACACTGATAAGCAATGGATAATCGAATTTAAAGATAGTCATACCGATAAAGCAGATCATACCGGTAATCATAGAGCCGATAACTCTGCCGTAAACATACTTGCCAAACATTTTATCTGTCAGCTCTACAATTTCAAAGGTTTTTGGCAGTGCCTTTTCCGGGAAGAATGCTACTGTAAACTTTTTGCACTGATAAATAAGCTTTTCTTTACAGCCTAAGAAATATACTGAAATAATCAGACCTAAAACTACATCATAAAGCTTTGAAGTAAATTTAATTGCTGTATCAAAAAGGTTAGGTGCAAACTTATTTGCAAAGTCAGAAGCAAGCTCGGTAACATAATCTATAACCTCACCACCTGTAATTAAATTAACTGCGTCATTAAGCAATGTAAACAGGTCGCTGTCATCCTGTAGGTCTATATTTAAATAATCCTTTGAAGCTGAAATTGCCCACTCCTTAAACGACTCTGCATAATCATTAAAGTTTGAAGCAAGAGTGCTGAAGCTTTCGCCAAGCTGTGGCACAATTATTCCTATTAAGAATGATACTATTCCTAAAATCAGAATGTATGCCAGTGTTAGTGAAAGTGGCTTTCGTGCTTTTTTGATAAACTCAAATTTGCTTTTATCCATTTTAACCAGCATTCTTTCAGAGAAGAATACATATGGTTTATTGATAATATATGCTATACAAAAGCCTATAATAAACGGTGTTGCTACTGTTACAAGTGTTTTAA
>JAXJDU010000065.1:0-3977 GCA_036301785.1 Acutalibacteraceae bacterium
AAACTTTACGCTTTTTTCTCTTCAGGTGTGAGCGTTAGCTCACACCTAAACTACAATTTGTTTTCCCACTCTTGTGATTTAATCTGCTTGCAAAAAAGTTGATTTTGTAGTAGTATAAAATGTGGATTAGTATGGAATATAAGGAGGATAAAAATGAACAGTCAAGCGAAAAACTTACTGGATAAATCATGTGTTTATCTTAATGTATTTTTTAATAATAAAGAGCTTAACAAGGCACCAATAGATATTCTTACAGACGCCCGTAATAAATATTTTGTTAGTCGTGGCAAAAAAATAAAGGATAAGGTTTGCTTTACTGCTGAGGGTTTAAAGTATTCCTATGTGTATCAGATTGACCCAAAGGGTAAATTAAAGTGGAAGGCAACTATAAATGGTGTAGTAACAGAAGATATCGCAACCGAGCCAGCTGGATATATTATTCTGTACAGAGCATCAAATAATACTGTTGTTAAAAAAATGTATTTTAACCACTCTCATATATGGCAGAAAACGGAGTATTTTAATCAGAATACAGCTCAGCCAGAAATATGTCTTATGCCTTGGCTGAATGATGAGCGAGCTGCTATTGCAATGTACGATTCCACATCGTCATTCCCTCAGATTCTATATGCTTTACCAGCTATTGATAATAACACACTTCTTCAGAAGGCTGTAGCTGCATGTCAGCCAGAGGTAGTAGCAACAGTAGGGAATTCTACATACTATTTTGGAGATGACCAGACAGAGGAGCTGTGGCTTAATGTACTTGGTAGCCATAAAACAGATACAGCTACCACACAGCCAAAGCCAAGCCTGAAGCAGTATTTTAATGTTATGGCTTTAAGAGAAAATACAAGCTATAAAAACCTTGCAGATACAACAGAAATATTTGGTGAAATAAAACCTGCTCAACCAATTCAGCAGCCTGCTTCAAAGATTAATCCAGCTGTTAATATGGAGGCAGACTATTCTGAAACTGTTTTAACAGTGCAAGAGTCTCAGACAACAGAGCAGCCAGCAGCTGTACAGGTATTGCCAATTGTACCAAATCCGGTTGTACCAAGTCCAGTTGTAACAAATCTACCTGCACAAGCTCCTGCTATACCAAATGTACAGCCTGCAAAGCCTAAAAAGAAGGCTGGTGACAATACAACCGAGCTTACAGCCGATAAATCAGTTATGCTGTCACAAAAGGAAAAGGGTTTGTATTTTGGCGAGCTTGACACAGCTAATAATCGCAGCGGCTATGGCAGAACACAAACTCTTAAAGGTAAAACTGTTTATGACGGTGAATATAAAAATGATATGAAGAACGGATTTGGTGTATCGTACTTTAAAACCGGAAGAGTTTCTTATGTTGGTAATTACAGTGATGATAAATGTAACGGCTTCGGTATTGAGTTCAGGGCAACTGACGGTAGTGTAACTGTTGCAGATTATGCAGAAAACTCAAAGGAGTTCGTACACGCCAGATTTGACAAAAATGGAAAGCTTATTTTTGCAGGTAATCGATTTGAAAATCAGCAGAGTGGCATTGTGTTCAGTCCTGAAAACGGAGAAATGTTCATCGCTAAATATGTAAACGGAGAGCCTCTGCAGTTCGGTACTATTATATCGGCTGACGGTATACTTGTTTATACAGGCGAATACAAAAACGGCAATAAAGACGGAAAGGGAACATTGTTTAATTCCGATGGCAGCGTAAGATATACAGGCGAATTTAAGCGTAATCTTTACAGTGGCAACGGTGTTTTGATTTTAGATAACACGGATGTTTACACAGGTGAGTTTTTAGCAGGCCAGCCAAATGGTACAGGAGAGCTGAAGACAGCAAATGGTCAGCTTATATATTCAGGCCAGTGGAAAAAGGGTTTGTATAATGGTGATGGCAGACTTTACAACGCTGACGGCACATACACAGAAGCAAAGTTCCAGAATGGTGTTGCCAAGGGTAAGCTTGTAGTTTACGATAAAAACGGTATGATAAAATACAACGGTGTAGTTGTTGATAACAAGCCAGACGGAAGTGGCATTTGCTACGAAAACGGTCAGAAGGTCTATGACGGACAGCTTTCAGAGGGTGTTAAATCTGGTACAGGCAGATTATACTCAAATGGCGAGTGCGTTTATATGGGTTCATTTGAAAACGATGTTTTCTCTGGATTTGGTATCAGATATAATTCAGGCAAAACCGAATATTGTGGTATGTGGAGCAACAATCTGTACCACGGTGCAGGCCTGCTTACTATTGATGAATACACTTCAATGGCTGGTAACTTTACAAATGGAGTACCAAACGGCAGAATAAACATAATCCGTAACGGAATTTTAGTCAGTGAATGTATATATGTAAATGGTGAATGTGAGTATATGCGTGAATATTCCCCTGATGGTCTAAGCGTTGTTTACGACGGTAATATTAAAGGAAATCTCAGAGAGGGAATGGGCTGTACCTTTACAGAGTATGGCGAAAAGCTGTTTGAGGGTATTTTCAAAAACGGCGAGCCTTTAAAGAGTATGAAGGTGTCAACAAGAGAGATAGAGCCGTTGGAATATGTACCTAAGCTGAAGGACACAGATTATGAGAAATTCAGAAACTCCAGAGAGTTTGTTGTAGAGCAACCAATGATAAACGGTGTTTATTCAGGTCAGCTTAACAACGGTGTTCCAGACGGAAAAGGAACAATTTTATATATCGACCACCGATACACTGGTTGCTTCAGCAACGGTGTTGCGTGTGGAAGTGGTGTTGTTTACTTTGGTGACGGTACTGTTGTAAGTGGTATATTTGCAGATAAGCCTCTTGTAAATACACAGGCTGTTGAATTTGCTAATGTAGTTTATCATCTGATAAAAAATCAATAAGAGGTGAAACCATGCTTAATTATATTTCTCTAGTTAAAAATACAGCTAAAGCCGGTATTGAAGTGCCTACCGAGCTTTTTTCTGAGCCACCTATTACCGAGCTGTCACCAGATTTTTTTGAAAAGCTGCTTAATTCAATCATAGATTTTATACCTAACCTGATTACAGCTGTAATATGGCTTGTTGCAGGCTGGATTTTATCAAAGCATCTTACAAAAATAATAGTTAGATTTATAGAAAAAAGTAAAGTAGATGCAGCTGCAGTCTATTTCTTTAAATCTCTTATTCTTGTTACATTAAGAATAATTGTTATTCTTGTCACATTGGCACAGCTTGGTTTAAATGTAAGCACAATAGTAACTGCATTGGGTGCAGCCACAGTAACCGTTGGTCTTGCTTTACAGGATACACTCGGTAATGTTGCAAGTGGTATTCTGTTGATATTCACACAGCCTTTCAAAGAGGGTGACTACCTTAAAATTGGCAGTGATGAGGGTACAGTAACCAAAATTTCTCTTTTTTCTACCCACATAAACACAGCAGATAATAAAGAAATTGTTATTCCAAACAGAAATGTTACAAGTGAAAGCGTTATAAATTATTCAAGCAATGATAACAGAAGAGTAGACCTTACCTTCAATATAGATTACGATAACGATTTGCTTGCTACTAAAAAAATAATAAAAGCTGTAATTGATAAAAATAAAAAAATAATGCACGAAAAGGATACAGTTATAGGTGTAATCAGCCAGAATGACAGATGTATTACTATAGATGTAAAGTTTTGGTGCAAAAACGCAGATTATTGGGATTTGTATTATCAGATAGAAGAGGAAATAAGCGTTGCTTTTGATGAAAATAAAGTCAAATTACCAGAGAAGCTTATAGTAAGCAACAGCAGCACTAAAAAATGATATAGTAAGATGGCATCTAGAAAATAAAATTAGAGATGCTTATCCTAATACTACAATTAGAGTTAATGAAGAAAAACCAGTTTGGTCTACAATTAGATATGTAGATGGTAAAATAAAACAAAAAGTTAAAACAAGAGATGAAGAAGCAGTTAAATAAACTGCTTCTTTTTTTGCATAATTTTTAAATATAATATATAA
>JAXJDU010000066.1:0-8556 GCA_036301785.1 Acutalibacteraceae bacterium
CCAAAGGTAATAGAGCGTGCTCTTGATGCAGGGTATGAGCCTGTATCCTGTCTTATGGAAAAAAGGCATATTGAGGGTGAAGGTAAGCAGATTATTGACAGAATAAAAGATGTTCCGATTTTTTGTGCAGAGTTTGATGTTCTTACACAGCTTACAGGTTTCAAGCTGACCAGAGGTATGCTTTGTGCTATGAAGCGAAAGCCACTTTTAAAAGTAGAAGAAATCTGTAAAAATAAAAGTAGAATTGTTATATTGGATAAGGTTATGAATCCTACCAATGTAGGTGCTATAATCCGTTCAGCTGCAGCATTGGGAATGGACGCAGTAATTCTTACTGCAGGCTGTTCAGACCCTCTGTACAGGCGTGCCGCAAGAGTGAGTATGGGCACTGTGTTTCAGATTGACTGGACATTTTTAAACAGCGATTCTTTTGACGAAATAAAAGACCTCGGATTTAAAACAGTGGCAATGGCACTTAAAGACAATTCTCTTTCTATCAGTGACCCATTGCTGATGAATGAAAATAAGCTTGCTATCATTATGGGAACAGAGGGTGACGGGCTTTCTGACAAAACTATATCTGATTGCGATTTCATCGTAAAAATACCAATGTATCATGGCGTAGATTCGCTGAATGTTGCTGCTGCTTCTGCAGTTGCGTTTTATCAGCTTGGTAATAAACACAACGGATGATACTGACCAGAATTTTGAAAATACAGTAACCACAAAACTCCAAGGACAAAAAAGTTCTTGGAGTCTTTTATCACTTATATCTGTACTTGTACAAAACTTTTTGTGGTATTAGTTTGTAGGTGTTTAGTGTGATGTTGTTTTTATCTTCAGGGGGTGTTGTGGTGCAATTATAACGATAAACTTGAATTCAGCGAGGTGTTCCATAACGGAAAATGTATTCAGTATTTTTTCATTTGTTTTTCTGTCCATGGAAGATAATATTCAGTTAATACTATTCCATTTCTGATAATCAGATATCCTTTTTGTAGTGTTGTTAAATCGGATTTATACTATTGTGATAATAGTATCTGTTTTTTTGTTGTAAGTGCTGAAAATAGCAGTGGTGATTGTGTTTAAATGTGCATAGTGCTATAATATAGCTATGGGTTAATCCGAAAATTAATATCAGGATATATTTTTTACTTTTTAAATGGAAAGGGGCAAATAAAATGAAAAGGAATTTTATCAAGGCTTTTGTTATAGTGTCAATGCTGGCTTTGCTGTGTACTGCGTGTGCTGACAGCAATAAAGAAGCACCAGATAATTCAACAAATGCTACTCAAGCTACACAGGTAAGTGATTTTACCGAATCAACCGAGGCTACCACTCAGCCACCTACCGAAGAGGTAACAGAAGCCACTACCGAAGCAGATGAAAGTGCAGAATTGAAAATTGTTGAAGAGCTTTATAGCCATGTTTGGGCTCATAGTGGTGTAGCTGTTTATGATAATAGTATGAACGATGTAGACAAGCTTTCTGATAAATATCTGGGTGCTATCAGCTCTGAGGAGGACGCTGTAGAAAAGGGTCAGGCTGCTTTGATAGAGCTTTATGGAAGAAAAGAATCAGACTATGAATATGTGGCTGAATATAAAGAGGAATATGGTGTGTGGGTGGTTAAATCTGTTTTTCCACCTGGACGCACAGATGAAAACGGTGTTAGTTATGGCTATGTGGGTACTAAACCATATATTGTTATACGAGAATCAGACGGAAAAGCATTGGGAACCTTTAGTGGGTAATTTTCTTTAGCGTTAACAGTAAATTTATAGGGTTGCTGACAAATAAAATCTCTTGTAATAGCTATGGAGGTGCAATAAGTGAAAAAAGCTGTATATATTATTGAACTGCTGTTGCAGGGTGCGATGTTGGTTGTTTCACTGGTAAATATAGTATATAACCTGATTGAAGCAACACAGGCTGTGTTTGTGCGTAGAGTGTTTTCTGGCAGTATGTATTTGTTTTTTGTTCCATACAACAGGTATATTGATACAGAAAATATCCTTGAGCTTTTGATTTTACTCCTGTTTTTTGTTGTATCCTTTGGGTTGTATATTCTTTCAGCAAAAGAGCTTTTTAATGATAAAAAAATAAAGATTCCGTTTACTGTTATGAATTTTTTATGGTTCATCTTTTCTGTAAGTGTTCCTATGTTTTTAGCTGTAGGCAACGAAGAAAGCTTTGCAGAGCTTTTTATCGAAAAGAATTTTTCAGGTATTGTTTTATCATGCGTAACTATGATTATGATAACTGCTGTTTTGTTTGTTAAGGTGGTAAATAATATTAAAATAATCAGAAGCAACCCAGAGCTTTATAAAGAGGAATTTTTGCCAGAAAGATTTCAGTTATCTGCAAAAAGCTATGCACAGATAAAAAGAACAGCAATGGGTACTCCTGTTATAGCGTCAGGCGTTTTTATAGTTTGCCTGTTGTTAAAATATCTGAATGATAATATTACCTTTGGTGTTATAACAGCGTTGTATGTTTTTTCTTTTGCGATTATGCTTTTTATATTTGTTGGACTTATATTTGAGTGCAAAAGCTTTAAGAAAAGAAATATCGAAAAGCTACCTGCACCTGATTTTGTTAAAAGCTTAAATAAAATACAGATAGTATCAATGCTGATATTTGTAGGCTCATATTTTTTTATGCTTATTTAAATAAGTGTAGCTTACAATTAATCAGAAAAATTAATCATAAAAGCCAGCCACTGTAGTAATAAAGCTACAGTGGCTTTTTTTGTGTGTAAAAGATTGCGAAGGGGGTTAATGCTGTTTCATTGCTAGCAAGCAGATATCCTTCTGGCAGATTTTTTACATATACAGAGGTGAAATGATATAAAACGAGTTTTTTGCTTATCAGGTAAAGTTGTGTGTTGGAAAAATACACGAAAAAACAGGAGTTATTTGCATTTCACACTATATAGCTGTATTTCGTGTATTTAAATATGAATTTTTCTGAATATCTGATAAAATATATACCAAATAAACCAATAACCAAATGTGGAAAATGTGTAAATTGCCAAACAGAAATAAATGCATTTCACGCTTTTTTCATGCATTTCACGCAACAGAATACAAAAGCTGACATAAAATTGTTAAAATATATACTAATAAGGAAAAATATGGGCTAAATACACAAAACGCTGGTTATCAGGTGATTTTGTTGAATTATATATTTGCTGAATTATATAAAAGGATGTTTGAATATTGGAAGATAAAAAACTTAAACGATTAAATCGTGCCGAGCTTCTGGAGATTTTGGTATTTCAGACAAAAGAAACCGAGCGTTTACAGGAAAGGGTTAAGGAGCTTGAGGCTCAGCTTGCTGATAAGCAGTTAAGAGTTAAAGAGGCAGGCAATCTTGCACAGGCTGTACTTGAGGTTAACAGGGTTATAGAAGCAGCTCAGGCAGCTGCAGACCAATACCTTGAAAACGCTGCAAGAATGGAGCAAGAGGCAAGGGATTTGCTGGAGTCTGCAAAGAAAAACAGCTCTGGTAATCAGGTGGTTATATGAAAATCGAGAACGCTCCAAGCTCTGCTGAGCTTGAACAGGAGTTAAAGCGAGAACGCTACAAAAACAAATACAAACGCACATTAAAAAGTACGATTTATGTATTGCTTTCATCAGCGGCAATTGCAGTGCTTGTAGCAACCCTATGGTTGCCGGTTTTACAAATCTATGGTTCGTCTATGACACCTACCTTACATGAGGGTGAAATTGTAATATCGCTTAAGGAAAATAAATTTGAAAGAGGCGATGTTATAGCATTCTATTTTGGTAACCGAGTTCTGATAAAAAGATATGTAGCAGGACCTGGAGAATGGGTAGATATTGAAGATGACGGAACAGTGCTTGTTAACGGAGAGAAGCTTGACGAGCCATATGTTAATCAGAAATCCTTTGGTAACTGTGATTTAGAGCTACCATATCAGGTGCCAGAGGGAAGATACTTTATGCTGGGTGATGACCGGGCAACCTCGGTGGATTCACGACATAGCTCGGTAGGCTGTGTAGCAGAGGAACAGATAGTTGGCAAGATAATATACAAAATCTGGCCCTTAGACAGCTTTGGGTCGATAAAATAAAGATAGATTAAAGTATTAGATGTAAGTTAAAACTGAGAAAAGGAGGTTAGTATGAACAGCAAATTATTGCAGAAGATAGCAAGCCTTAACAGGTCGCATAGCTTCAGAAAAAAATGGCAACGAGTTGTAAGTGTTTTAATAGCGATAGTTGTTTTTTGTACTGTGTATGCGTTGATATTGCCTGCGATAACAATGGCAAAGCGACCCATATGTGGTATAGAGCCTCATACACATTCTGAGCAATGCTATCAGTCTACGGTAAGCGAAGCCGGATTAGTCCAGCGAACGCAGATATGTACACTGAGTGAGCATATACATACAGATGCTTGTTATCCTGTAGAAAAGGAAGAAAATCAAGCGTCGAAATATCTATGTGGCAGCGATGAGCATATTCATACAGAGGAATGTACCGACACCGAAAATAATATAGCCTGCACTATTCCTGAGCATACACATAATGCCTCCTGTATGGTTGAAAATCTTGATATTAATGCAGATGTAGAACAGGCAGATGACTGGCAGGCACAGGTTGATTCACTTAACCTTACAGGCGATTGGAACAACGATGTAATGCTTATAGCAAGAAATCAGCTGGGATATACAGAAAGCAAACAAAACTGTATTTTAACAGATGGAAGCATTAAGGGCTACAGCAGATACGGTGCATGGTATGGCGAAGCATATGCTGACTGGAATGCTTTATTTGCTGGCTTCTGTATTAACTATGCAGGTGTAGAGGATTATCCTTTTGCACAGGATGTTGAATTGTGGAAAACACAGCTGACCGAAAAAGGCTACTATTATAATACACAGAATAATGCACAGGATTATTCGCCAAAGACAGGCGACATTGTATTTATAGGCTCTGAGGTGGGATTTGTAAATGAGCTTATCCCTGCTACAGAGGAAGCTCCTGAAAAGATAAATGTTATTATCGGTGACAGAGATAATACGGTTGTGGCTGTTACCTATGAAATATCCAGCAGTGATATCACAGGCTATGCCACTCTGCCACAGAGTAATAACAGAATGTTAAGCTGTAACGGAGCTGACTATACAGTAGAAGTCAGATTTGGTAAGGATGCAGCTATTCCACAGAATGCAACACTTGAAGTAAAAGAGATACTTCAGGATACAGAGGAATATAAATCATATTACGCACAATCAGTTGAACAGCTGAAGCGTGCAAGCAGTGTAAATGCTGAAGAAAATTTAGAGGTTACATTCGCAAGATTTTTCGACATCAGCTTTATTTCAGACGGAAAGGTTATAGAGCCTGACGATTCTGTAGATGTTCAGATAAGCTACGATAATACAATCAAGGTAGACCAGATAGAAAGTATTGTAGCTGTACACTTTGCTGATGACGGTATAGAGCTTTTAGAGGTAGAAGCCCCACAGGAGGAGATACAGGGAAATCAGGTGTCAACTCTGGAGTTTACACAGAATAGCTTTTCTGTAGTAGGTACAGTGGTTTCTAACTATAGTGCAAATCTTAATGTAACATCAGCTACAAAAGTAGATTTTAATTCATTAAGTACGGGTACACAGTATGTACTGTATACTCAATATAACGGTAAGTATTATGCGATAACCTCAAAAACAGGAGAAAAATTTGGTTATTCACACCCTGTAACGGTAGACGCAAACGGAGTTGTTACCTGGGAAAATGCCGACAACGGAATTTTCTGGTCGTTTGCCCGTGATAACGGAAATGCTTATTTTGTGCAGAATTTTGCTTCTGCCAGATATATGCACGCATTCAACAGCAGCTCTACCGACTATGGTATGGCAACAACCGGCAGATACAGCTCTACACTTACACGACAGTACGACGGTTCATTTATAGCAAAGGGTAACGGTGAATATTACACAGGTATTGCAGTAGATACAGCTGGAAAGGTAACCTTTAACAGAGTGTATGGCTCTGCACAGGCAGCTCGTTTCTATCTTGCAAGAGTAGGTGATTTTTACAATGTGTGGTTTGACGGTACAAACGGTGGAATGATGAGCTACTACGGTGCAGATAATCTTAATCTGCCGGCAGTAAAGAATAACAACGCACCAGTAACAATAACCTTGCCAGAAGCATGGCAGTCATCAACAAAGTATGACTACACTCTGCAGGGCTGGTACAACATTAACACACACACCTATTATCCGGTAGACCCGAATGATAACAAAACAGTTACTGCACAGATTAACTCGGATACAGTTTTCTATGCCGACTGGGTAGCTTCAACCTATGATGTTGGTCAGAATAACTCGAATGTAGTTAACAGTCTTGATACAAACGACTTTATTACTACACATGTATTTGACTATAATGTGCTGTTCAATGTACAAAGCCTTACACATACAGGTACTATTTCAGCAGGAAGTCACACTGAAAACTGGAGTATTGTCAATAACGGTACAGTACCTTATAACAACAACTCAAATACACTAGGCTTTGCGTTTGTAGACTATGACTCAGACGGTGACTTCTCTTATCCTCGTGGCAGAGATAATACAAATGTAAATCAGGGTGATGGTATTACAGCAGGAATTATCAACGAGGTAAGACAAGCGTCGGGTGGTAAGGATATAATTGATATTCTGTTTAACCCTTACACTGATGTAATAGGTAAGAAGTATGTGGGAACAGGTAACTATCTGTTCCAGTATATGGATTCTGATACACCGAATTTTGACGGACAGCACGAAGGTTATTATTATCTTGACGCAAGACGAAATGCAGCGTCATATAATCAGACAGACCAGCGTTTCTATCTGTATAATTATCTTGAGCGTACCTCAGACTCAAGAAAAGACGGTGGTATAGGTCAGTTTTCAGACTTCCTTCCATTTAACTCACCATACATTTTTGACCAGTCACAGCTGGATGATTATGTGGACAGAATAATGACCCCTGGTTACGAGTACGACGCAAAGGACGGTGCGTCAAGCTATCAGGAGTATAACAGTGCAGACGATGCCAATACAAACTATTTCTTCGGATTCAGCTCTGAGATTGAGTTTTACTTGCCAAACGATGCAGATACCATGGATAAATATGGAAACTATGGTAATATTTCTACTCATGGTGACCATATGATATTCGACTTCCACGGTGATGATGATGTATGGGTATTTATTGATGGCGAGATGGTGCTTGATATCGGTGGTCTTCACGGTGTAATGTTTGGTCAGATTGATTTCTCGACAGGTACAGTTACATACGGTAAAGACGGTGGCAACACAGTAACTAAGAAATTCACAGAAATACTCGGTAAAAACATTACAGAGGGCACACACCATATGACAATATATTATATGGAGCGTGGCAGCTCACAGTCTAACTGTGCAATCTACTTTAATGTTGCACCAAGATATGCACTGGAGCTTACAAAGGAAGATATTGCTACAGCAGAAAAGCGTGTAGGTGCAGAGTTTACAATATATACCTGCGAGGGCTGTGCAAATGGTAATTGTACTTCTCACAACACACCACAGCTTGCAGAGCTATGGGATTCAAATCAGGCTCATAAGGATGATTTGAAGGATGATATAATAGATAATGCGAAAAGTACATTTACAACAAATACAGAGGGTAAAATATACTGCTGGGGTATATCAGCAGGTAAAACCTACTATATAAAAGAAACAAAGCCACCAGACGGCTATCCTGAAACGGATGACCTTATACGAATTACACTGAATAACCGTGGTACAGCTTCAATCGAAACTACAACGCTTCACGGTAACAACGGTGTTGCAACAGAGGGCTTTAAGGTTATCTCTCAGAATGTAGATAATGCTTTACAGGTAGTTAAGCTTTTTATGACAAACCAGAAGGAAGGCGAAACTACTCAGATAAGAGTTGAGAAAAACTGGGCAGAGGGTTCAGAAAATCTGCCAAACGAAATTACAGTATATCTTACTGCCGACGGTGTTCAGTTAGGAAGATCAGCAAAGCTTAACGAGGGTAACGGCTGGTCTTATACATGGACAGGTTTACCTAAATATGCTGACGACGGAATAGACAGAGAAATTGTCTATGCAGTAGAAGAGGTGTTGGTGCCTGATTACATAACAACTCAGGATGAAATTCAAAGGGTTGAAAATTATGTTGACTGGGTACAGGTAGACCAGATGTCAGACAGTAAAACATATTTATTGGTTCACAACGGACAAGCACTTACATATAACCAAAGTGGTTTTGGCTGGATGTCGCCTGAAACAGCTAAGCTTGATACAAGCACAGCTGCACACTGGAGAGTTACAACCGAGCTTGACGGATTCCATCTGAAGAATACTTTGGGTTATACGCTTACCTTTGACAGAAAAACAAATAAATTTTACGGTGTCAATGACGACTCTGCTGATCTGAATCAGGTTGTCTATTATCTGAATTCAAGACTGGTAATCCACGACCAGGATGTTTACTATCAGTTTGGCTCAGACGGCTCAGC